>NZ_JAKVUA010000027.1:0-28445 GCF_033978845.1 Tenacibaculum sp. 1B UA | reverse complement strand
TGCGTTTCTTCTTGGATACATTGTTTTTCATAAAATAAGTCTAAATTGTGTCAACTTATTTTAGGACGAGACATAATAAAAAAATAAGCTCACCAAATTGGTGAGCTTATTCATAGCATTTTTCCCTGTCTATTGGGGGACGACTTAATTAAAATAAATTTTTGAAGCTCCTATACCAACTTCGAAAGTTTTAATTTTTGCGTTATTTGATAAATCAAAAACCTGTACTTCACTAGTACTAATAAAACTAGTATTTAAAGCATATAACTTACCTTCTTTTACACCCATTCCATAAAATAAGATGTAAGTTCCTTTAGATTCTTCTGTAAATAAATCGACTGTTATGATTTCAGACGCGGGTAAACTAGAATCGTTTACTCCTACTTTGTACAATTTTGCTCCGACACTATAATAAATAACATCCCCATCTATAGCCATTAAATCAGGATGTACTCCTTGAGGAAAAGTACCTATTTCAAACACACTCTTATCAGCCAAGTTCACTTTTGAAATTGCCCCAACTGATTCTGTTCCCTGGTATGTCTTAATTCCTTCAGACAAAACGATTAAATTTCCTTTACTATCAAAAGCTATTTCATCTGGAACATCTTTAACTGTTATTGTAGAAATACTATTATTATCCTTTAAATCTATTACTGAAATAATATTATTGACAGTATAAGCTCCTTTATGTGAAACATACAACTTATTATCTTTATTTAGTATTTGTTCTGGACCTATCGCAACATCTATTTTAGAATCAACTTCTAATGTGCTTAAATTAATAACAGTTATAAAATCATCATCAATATCATTTCCAATTTGTGTTTCACCCCAGTTGGTCACATATCCTTTTCCATTAACAATAGTCATGAATCTTGGATTGTTTAAGCCTGTTGTAATTTGTCCTTTCTTTTTAAAACTTATTCTATCAACAACTACTATAGTGTTCACATCATTTAAAATAATATAAGCCTCTGTCTCTGTAAAGGCGATAGACTGTATTAATCCTCCTAATAAGGCTCCATTTACTCCAGCATAAACAAAGTTTTCTAATTCTTTAAGATTATCATCTAAAAAAGAAATTGAACCATCTTTAGCTCCAAAGTTTCCTTCTGAGCTAATAATTACACCGTTATCATATGTTTCTCTTGATACTTCAACTATTTTGTCTTCACCAGAACAAGAAGTAAGAACTATACTTACTAAAAAAAGCTGTAAAAGTAGTTTTGTTATTTTCATTGGTTTAAAATTTATAATTTAAATTGATATTAAAATTTGTTCCCGGCATAGGACGTAAGTTTGAGAAATAATACACCTTATTAAATATATTATTTAGCGTAAATCCTAATGTTGGAAGTTTTGTTTGTTTTGTAGATAAATTAAAGGTTACTCCTGCATTTTGAACATGTACTGGATCTAATGAGTAAAAATCTAAGTTTGTTTCATTTGTATACACCTTACTTTGATGTAAGCTTTGTATAAAAAAATTAAACCTTTTATAATTATAATTGATATTAAAATTTAACAAATGCTCAGGTGCATAAGGAAGTGTTTTTTTTGTTTCTGTGTTTTCTGCCAAAGTAAATGTATAGTTAGAAGAAAAATCAATAATATGCTCCCCTATCTCTTTCTTATAACTTACAAAAGTTTCTACACCTTTATTTATTACATCGTTTACGTTTCTTGGTCTCCACAAATTACTACCCCCTGTTGGTAACCAAAGAATTTTATCATTAATATAGATATAAAATAATGTAGATGTTATGTTTAAGCTTTTATTTTTAAAAGAAACTCCTAATTCTCCTTGTTTTGAGCTTTCAGGTATTAAGTTTAGGTTTCCTACTACAGGCCAATACATTTCATTATAAGTAGGAACTCGATAATTTGTTGAAAAGTTGGCCAGAATGTTTAATTGATTAATTAATCTATATTCTCCTCCTACGAATAAAGACAGAGGCACATTAAAATCTGAATTAATTTCTTTTCTAACTTGTAAATTCGTTATTAATTTTTCAGTAGGTTGATATTTAACACTTCCTACAAACGCTACAGAATTTCTTGTTTTGGTATTAATATCTGTATTTTCACCATTAATGTTTTCGTACATCGTTTTATAATTAAACGATAAAACATTAGATGGTTTATAAGTTAAAGAGTGATTTAATAAAGCAGTCTTAGACTTACCAAAACTGTAATTTTCAGCATCTTTATTTCCGTAATACCTATATTCCTGCGTTAGGTAAGCTAAGTTTAGTTCTTGTTTAAACTGAGAAGAAAATGAATACTTCCACTGTAGTAAGTTTCTTTGATTAAAATCTTCATTTCGTTCACTTCCAGCAGACGGGTTCGGTAATCCATCAGAAAACAAACGATTTCCGTAGTAAGCAGTCGAATAAAACGATAAAGAGTTTGTAGGACTAAACTTATAACCTATGACAAAATTAACTCCGTAGTTTTTGTACTTTCCATTTTCATTAGCTAGTAAATTACCTTCGCTATCTTTATAACGTTCATCGATATATGTGTAATCATTGTCGGAATAATTAAACGTAGAAGCTAATTTTACACTCCACTTATCTGTTCCTACTGAGCTTTTAAAAAAATTAGACGATGTATTGTAACTTCCATAAGAAGTAAACAATTGAAATTTTTGATGTTCTTTAAACAGTACTTCATCTTTTAAGTGTACCGTTCCTCCTATGGCACCAGAACCATATTCAGTACTATTCCCACCACTTTGCACAAGAATATTATCACTTATACTCGCAGAAAGTGCATTAAAGTCTGTTTGTCCACTTCCTACAGCATTTATAGGAATTCCATTCCATAGTACCAACGTATTTGAAGCCGATGTCCCTCTAAAACGTGCAGTACTTACGCCTCCATTACCATAATCTCTAAAAGCTATTGGACTGTTATAACGTAAAAGGTTCGTTAAGTTAATAGGGTTTTTTGTCTGTTCTTTCACCCCAATCTTTAATTCTTTTGTAGCAATGCGTTTTTTTTCTACATTTCTCTTCCCATTAACTATTACCTCTTTTAATTTGTTAATAGCTATTGTATCTTTTTGAGAAAAAAGATTAATCGTAAAAAACAGTATGAATATTGTTGTTATTTCCTTCATTATACATTAAACTTTTATCCCGAAAGTTTTAATTAATTATAATAATTGGCAGGTCTCCTGGCTTGCGTCTTGTAACATACCTTCCCATTAAAAAACAGTGGTTTGAGTAATCGTTACAAGCTTAATAGCTTACAGTTGCGGGAACAGCTTCGGTTTTACACCGAATTCCCTTTTAATTTTCTTTAATAGGTGATTAAAGAAAAACCAAAAATCACGGCAAATGTATCGTATTCTTATAAATTAGCAACCATCAAATCATGATAATTTGCGAATTTTGTTTGTAAGTTTTCTGGAAGCGTATAATACTCTGGATGAATCATTTTTGCCAAACATTCAATTCCTTCTACTAAAGTACCCGCTGAAGATTGTGTAAACATGGCAAAATCGGCAATGTACACTTGTTTATTTTTTACTGCTCTTAAAGACGTCCACTCTTCTCTCTCTTCTAAAAACTTCATATCTTCAAGTGTTCTCTCAATTCCATATCCGCAAGGAGCAATAATTAATACCTCTGGATCGTATTTTACAATTTTATCCCAAGAAATTACAATACTATCTCCTGATGGATGCGATAACAAATCAATTCCACCTGCATAACCTATTTGATGAGGAATCCAGTGCCCGCAGTTAAACAACGGATCAATCCACTCTAATAACATCACACTTTTCGACTGGATTCTATGCTCACGTTGCACATCAACAATATCATAAACACGCTTTTTTAATCCACTTACATACGCCTCTCCTACTGCTTCCTGCTTCATTGCTTTTGCAATAGTTAATGCATTCTCAAAAACATCTTCTAAAGAGTTTGGAGTAATAGATATTAATTCTGGAACCTTTGGCAATTTATAAGCTGATTTTGCCACAGATTCTGTGTCTATCTGGCAAACATCACAAACATCTTGTGTAAAAACAATATCGGGTGCTAAACGTTCTAAAACAGGTTCATCTACATAATACAATGTCTTTCCTTCTGCCTTGGTTTTAGAAAAAATAGCCGTAATCTCTTTACTCGTTAACACTTTTCCTTCCAACTTATATCGAACAGCTACTTCTTTTTCTTTTAAAGCTACTTCTGGACACTCAAAAGTAATTCCGTTTAAATAATCTTGTAACCCCATATCATAAATCATTTGAGTTACTGCTGGCATAAAAGAAGATACTGTCATAATTCATTGTTTTAGTTCAGCAAAAATAAACAGTTATCTATTTTAATTTGCTTTTTATTAAAAATCTTTCCAATCTTTGTGTCAACATAAAATGCGATTTCATGATATATTATATCTCAGGAGGTGAACGTTCGGGTAAAAGTAGCTATGCTCAAAAGCTAGCCGAATCTTTATCTGACACTCCTATTTACTTAGCTACTTCTCGTATTTGGGATGAAGATTTTCAGCAGCGAGTTGACAGACATGTTTCTGATAGAGATGAACGCTGGACCACTGTTGAGGAAGAAAAATGGTTAAGTAAGGTAATTTCTGAAAAACAAACGGTGGTTATAGATTGTGTTACATTATGGCTAACAAACTTCTTTGTGGATACAAAATACGATATTGAAAAAGCGCTAAAAATTGCTAAAGAAGAAATCAACAAATTGGTTGAAATTGACGCTAATATTATCATCATTTCTAATGAAATTGGTATGGGATTACACGCTAATTCTGAATCTGGAAGGAAATTTACACAATTACAAGGCTGGACGAACCAACACATAGCAAAACTAGCCGATAAAGCTACTTTTATGGTATCTGGACTTCCTTTAACTTTAAAATAACACATGACAACAACGATAACTCCCCTTTCAAAAGAACTACAAAACGAGCTTCAAGAAGAAATCAACTTCAAAACCAAGCCTATTGGTGCTTTAGGCAATTTAGAAAAAATTGCCATGCAAGTGGGATTAATTCAAAATACCATGAGCCCTGTGTTATCAAAGCCTACAATTGTGATTTTTGCAGGGGATCATGGAATTGCTACTACGGGAAAGGTGAGTCCATACCCTCAAGAAGTTACACAGCAAATGGTATTCAACTTTTTGCAAGGAGGTGCTGCCATTAATGTGTTTTGTAAACAAAACAACATTCATTTAAACATTGTAGATGCTGGTGTAAATGCTGATTTTAAAACACATCCACAGCTTACCAATGCCAAAATAGCAAAGGGAACACAAGATTATAGTACTACCAAAGCTATGACCTCAGAACAATGCCAAGAAGCCTTGGAAAAAGGAAGACAGTTGGTAAGAAAGGTGTATAGTGAAGGTTGCAATGTTATTGGTTTTGGTGAAATGGGGATTAGCAATACGTCATCTGCGGCTTTGTTAATGAGTTATTTTACCAATACACCTATTGAAAACTGTGTAGGTAGAGGTACTGGAGTGGATGACAAAGGACTACAAACAAAAATCGACACATTATGTGAAGTCTATAAGTTACACGCCGATTCTATTTCAACACCTATGGAAGCCTTAACTACTTTTGGTGGATTTGAAATTGTAATGATGTGTGGTGCTATGTTAGAAGCTGCTTCTTTAAAAATGACTTTACTTATTGATGGTTTTATTGTTACTGCTGCCCTATTAGCAGGGCATGCAATGGAATCTGATATTTTAGATTACTGTATATTCTGTCATAATTCAGGAGAACAAGGACATCAAAAAATGTTAGAATTTTTAAACGCTGAACCACTTTTAAACTTAGGTTTACGTTTAGGTGAAGGAACAGGTTGTGCGGTTGCCTTTCCTATTATTCAATCGAGTGTGAACTTTTTAAACGAAATGGCTACTTTTAAAAGTGCCAATATTAGCGAAGCCTAGTTATGATAAAAAGACAAATCCATTATTTTTTAACAGCTATATTGTTTTTCACACGCATTCCGTGTCCAAAATGGGTAGATCATTCTCCTGAAATACTCAACAAAAGCAGTCGTTATTTTTCTTTAGTAGGAATTGTAGTTGGAAGCATTGCAGCACTAGCCTACTTCGCTTCTTCTTATATTTTTCCTACGGATGTTGCTATTGTAATCAGCATGATTAGTTCTATTTGGATTACAGGTGCTTTTCATGAAGATGGGTTTGCCGATGTTTGCGATGGTTTTGGTGGCGGATGGACCAAAGAAAAGATTTTAACCATTATGAAAGATTCCAGACTTGGAACTTTTGGAGTTAGTGGTTTGGTCTTTATCCTAGCTATAAAATTTTTAGCTCTATATCATTTACAAAACCTATCCGTTAATTTAATTTTAGTTATTATTTCAGGACACAGTATTAGCCGATTTATCGCAACTGTATTGTTGTATACACATGAATACGTGAGAGATATTGACAGCTCAAAAATAAAACCAACTACCAAACAAATGAGTAGTAAATCGCTACTCATATCAGCTATTTTCGGAATAGCTCCCTTATTTTTCTTTCAAAACCCAATAGTATTTTTGGTATTGCTCCCCTTATTACTTACCTATTTGTATATGGGACATTTCTTTAAAAAATGGATTGGAGGTCAAACAGGAGATTGCGCAGGTGCTTTGCAACAAGTAGCTGAAATTGTTTTTTATCTAAGTCTACTCGCCTTATGGAAGTTATTTTAGTACGACATACCACACCTGATATTGCCAAAGGTATATGTTATGGTCAAGCAGATATAGAGGTTACCACTACTTTTGAGGAAGAAGTGAGCGATATTCTAAAAAAAGTTCCTGTCAACGATGCTGATGTAACGTATTACAGTAGTCCCTTACAACGCTGTAAGCTTTTGGCTGAAAAACTTTCAGCTAACGTAATTTTTGACAACCGATTGAAAGAACTCAATTTTGGTGATTGGGAACTCCAAAAATGGAACGATATTGATAAAAAAGAACTTGATATTTGGATGAATGATTTTGTAAAAACGCCTGCTAAAAACGGAGAGTCTTACATCGATTTACACAACAGAACCATCGATTTTTTAACCGAATTAAAAGCTAAAAACCATCAAAAAATAGTGCTTGTTACCCATGCTGGTGTAATGAGAAGTCTTTGGGCTTATATGAATGAAATTCCGTTGGAAAAATCATTTGAATTAAAACTAAACTATGGGGATATACTAACCTTCCACTTCTAAAAACATCTTACTATGAAACGTTATTTACTTATTTTTTCTTTATTCCTTCTGTTCATACAGTGCAAGCAAGAAACTAAAAAAACTACTGAAAAGAAACCTGCCAAAAGCACTGTAAAATATGCCAAAGGTTTTGATATAATTTCTGAAAACGGAGTAAAAAAATTAGTGATCAAAAAGGCTTTTCAAAGCTCACACGACCTATATTCTTATACGCTTACCGATAAAACCAACCTTTCTAAAAATGAAATTAAAGTTCCTATTGAAAGAATGGTCGTTACAAGTACTACTCATATTCCGATGTTGGAACTTTTGAATGCTGAAAATACTATTGTTGGTTTTCCGCACACCAAATATGTTTCTTCAAAAAGAACAAGAAATAGAATTGACGAAGGTAACATTGTTGAATTAGGCTTGGAACAAGATATGAATACTGAAAAGTTGATTGATATTGAACCTGAACTCGTTGTTGGTTTTGCTTTGCATCCAAATACGAAACTATACCAAAACATCAAAAAAACAGGGATTCCTGTCATTTTTAATGGAGATTGGTTGGAAGAAACACCTTTAGGAAGAGCGGAATGGATTAAGTTTTTTGGTGCTTTATACGGAAAAGAAAAGGAAGCAGACAGTATTTTTACCAACATAGAAGCAGAATACTTAAAAGCAAAAAAAATAGCTCAAAACAGCGCTAAACAGCCTACTATTTTATCTGGAAGCATGTTTAAAGATGTTTGGAATGTTCCTGCGGGTGAAAGTTTTATTGCAACGTTTTACAACGATGCGAACTTAAATTACTTATGGAAAGACACGAAAGGAACCGGTAGTTTACCTCTAAGTTTTGAAAGTGTATTGGAAAAAGGACAACACGCTGATTTTTGGTTTAACTGTGGCTTGTATGCTACCAAAGAACAGTTAACTACCGCAAACATTCATTACAAAGAATTTGATGCATTTTCTAATAACAAGATATTTTCTATTGGACACAACAAAGGAGAAACTGGTGGTTTAATTTACTTTGAACTCTCTCCTGTACGCCCAGATTTAGTATTAAAAGATTTGATAAAAATTACACACCCTGATTTGTTACCAGAATATGAATTGACTTTTTATAAGGAAGTGGAGTAAATTTTTGAATTATGATTTATATTGATTTTTAATTTAAACCACTAAATTCACTATTGTTCGATATAATTAATTATTAAAACGAAATCATATCCTTAAACTACGTTATGCAATATTTTAAAAACACTATGAAAAGAATATCTTTTTTCATTATACTTATTTCTATCATTTTTATTCAATGTAAAAAAGAAGAAAAAGTTGATAAAACCTCTATTAACTCTGAAAGAAAATATAAGTTTGAAAAAGTAATTCTTCGATACGATTTAGGTAATAACAACAGAAGAGACGTAGGTGCTTACGTAAACGAAAAAGATACTGTAGTTTTTAACGAAGTACAATATAAAAATGGAAATATAGATACTTTAAATAGTCTATTTTATGAAATTGAACTAGATAAAAAAGAAAATTCATATAGTGGAAGATTAGTTTATTATTACGACTCTATAAAAGAAGGAAAAATTGATTTTATAAGTTTAAATTTGATTAAGAAAATTAATAATAAAAGAGAAAAAATGGTCTTTGAAAAAGAAAATAGTAATGTTTTAGAAATTAATTTCAATTATGATAATGACACAATAATGGGAGTTTTATTTGTCAGACATTTTAAAGACACAATTGAAAATGGTGAAAAGAAATTACGAATGAGAGAAAGGTATTTTCCTGTAGATAATTATGAAAAGACAAACAATCCTTTTATAGGAATTAAACCATAATAAAAACAATTAGCCAAAACAAGATAGATAAACCTACCTAACAATCGTTCTAAAAGTTAGATTCACTCGTGGTCGGTGGACTTTTTTGGTAGGTGGTAATCGGTGTAGCCAATGAGTTTGGGTTTCATCCTTCATTACCAATAACGAACCGTGTTCTAATACTTTATATACCGTTTCTTTGGTCTGTTTGTGTTTAAAACCAAAACGTCTTTCTGCTCCAAAACTCAATGAAGTAATCGCTCCGTTCTTTTTTAAGTCTTTTTCTCCGTCACTATGCCACGCCATTCCTTCTGAGCCATCGTGGTATAAATTCAGCAAACAAGAATTATATGTTTCACCTGTTTCCTTTTCAACTAATTCTTTTAGTGCTAACAATTCTTTCGTAAATGGTAACGCTGTTTTAGTAATATTGGAATAGGAGTATTCAAAAGGTTGTTCGGCATACCAAGCCACTTTTCGTTTGGTTACCACTCGTTTTCCAAAAATAATAGCTTCGTCGTTACGCCACTCAATAGAATTTAATAAAGCTTCGTAATAATGGTCTGCTTCCTTTTTTGAGAAAACAATTCCGTAGTAGTGTACCGTTCCATCTTTCGGAAGTAAGTTTATAGGGGTATTATCAAATTGTGAGAATAAATCCATCGTTATAAAATTAAAAAACTCCTGTAACTTACAGGAGTTTTAATACTTTAATTTCTAAACTTATTTCGTGTGATAATATGTTTGAGTTTCTGTTTTAAATCGGTACCTGTATCATACACCATTTGTTCACTAGAAGGAAAGTTTACTGATCTTTCATCAAGTAACTCTATAAACGACTTATCCAACGCTCTTCTGTCTCCATCATAATCGGCATATATGTGTTCAAAAATAAACTCACTTTGTATAGGAAAACGCTGTAATAATTGATTGCTTCTATTATCAATATACTTTACAACACCAGTTACTTTACTACTCTTAAATTGTGTAAACTGGTAAAGCTTACAACGTATTCTTTTAAACTTATCTACTTTTATTTTATTTCCTAAGCTATCTTTTACATAGCTTCCATTATTATTTCGTAAATACTTAAACCCATCTTTTATGCGTCGTTCTTTAATAACTTCCTTTTCATGTACCTGTTCCGGAGAAACTATAATATCTGTAAAATCTAACTCTAAATCGAAATCATATTGAATATTTCTATCTCTTTTTGCGTGATATTGTGTCCATAAATCATTCAACCCATAGGTATCAATTGCTAACAAGTCTCTTTCTAATCTTTTTGGAATTATTTGCTCTGTTCTATTTCTAACAGAAACATGTACATAATCAATTCCTCTAGCATGCGCCTCTTCTATTAAGTTTCTTGTATCTCTATAGTTAGGGCTAATTTTATCTAAATGCCTTAACTCGTCAAAAGCTCTTCTGTAGTTAATTTTGTTTCGGTCTCCTTCATTTAACAAGGCTACACCATTTTCATACAAATAACCAGCATAATTTTCTTTTGCTGCAAGAATTTCATCCGTATAATTAACAAGTTTAAACTTGGCATTTCTACCAGAAGATAAAATTCGCAACGGTAACAATGGCTTTATTTTTTCCTGCCTGTTATTAAGACGTTGATACAGCGTATAAATTGTTTCAAAGTTTTCAGGATTTCGTTCTTTCTCTAAAAAAGAAATTCTGTCCAAATCTCTATCCGTCGCTTTTCTAAAAGCTTCCTGAAGCATTAGTACGTGCGGCTGATTTTTCTCTTTGGTTTTATTCTTGGCTAATTTTTCAATAGATAATGAAATTGCCTTATCATAATTACCCGAATTAAGCGCTTTTTCAGTAGTTTTTACACTACTACAAGACACTAATACCAATACCGATAAAATAAGTAGTAAAGTAGTTTTTCTCATAAAGTTTAAGTTTCGCAAGAAAATTCAATTATTGTGCCAAAACTAAGTATTCTTTTTAACTTAAACTTTATGAAGTATACTATTTATTCAAGTAGCTTCGCCATTGCTATTTGAATAAATTTAAGATGTTTTTCTTTATTTGACGGATTATTAGTTTTTTGCATTTGAACCATTTGGCGTAATAAATTTACTCCAACCTTATCAAAGTTATATTGCTTATACTGAAGCCCTTTAACCACAATATCTTCGGATAAGTTTTGAATAGCCTCTGTATTATTACTTTTTCCAATCTTATCGAATGCTTTTTTATACAATGATTGAATCTTTTTATTCGGACTTAAAAAC
This sequence comes from Tenacibaculum sp. 1B UA, assembly GCF_033978845.1. Taxonomy (NCBI): domain Bacteria; kingdom Pseudomonadati; phylum Bacteroidota; class Flavobacteriia; order Flavobacteriales; family Flavobacteriaceae; genus Tenacibaculum; species Tenacibaculum sp. 1B UA. The sequence continues at coordinate 17,149 of NZ_JAKVUA010000027.1, read as the reverse complement.
ATTCCAGACATTACATTGCTTGCGATAAAACTTAGCTCTTCATCATCATTTTCTTCTAAATAAATGCGCGTTAACGGTGTTGCAATGATCTTTTTTACAGCTAATGGTAACGTTTTTGATTTTTGAATTGCTAACTGTTTGTCTATATAATACATTCCTACCAACGACTTTCCTAATACTGAGTACGATTTACTTTGTAAGCCTTTTTCAAACACCGATTTTAATGCAGGGTCTGTTAACTTCCCTAAGGTTTCAATTGCAGCTGCTTGCACCAACGTTTTTGGATCGTTTTGAGCGATTTTCATTATTTGATCAATCACATTCTTTTTTGAATATTTATTGATTAAATTAATGTTCTCCAAGGCTAAAATTCTAATCTTATAAAAGTCATTATTCAGAGTTTCTGCAACTGCATTAAACGCTTTTTTATCATCTTGGTGTTTAGCTACTTCTAACAAGGCTTCTCTTTTATGCACGTAGTTTTGAGCATATTTTAATTGATGTATATAATCGCTCAACACTTTATTTTCTGATATGTCGCATAACAACACACCGTCAGCATTTACTTGAATTAAATCTGGATGCTTGGTAAAAGGAAAGGTGAATGAAGCATCTCTTCCTTCAACAAACACAGTATGACGTGTACGTTTACTTCCTTCAAAAACATCAATTGCAAATGGGAATTTAAATTCATTAAGTTGAGATTGAATAATATTTACCGTTACTGTTTTTCTAAGTTTGTTATAATCGTAAGATATCGATAGTTTTGGATGTCCGCTGTTAAAATACCACTGATTAAAAAACCAGTTTAAGTCTTTTCCACTTACTTTTTCAAAAGCTAAACGTAATTGGTGTGCTTCTCCTGTTCCGTATTTATTAGCTGTTAAATAAGTATTCAATCCTTCGTAAAAAGCTTCATCACCCAAATAGTTGCGTAACATGTGTAAAATAGCACCTCCTTTGTTGTAACTAACCGCATCAAACATATCTTCTTTATCCTCGTAATAAAAACGAACTAAATGTTTATCAAAATTTTGTCCGCTCTTATACCCTTCAATATCTTCAAACAAGTGTGCGTCTGCTTCATCTTTTCCATATTTATGCTCTAACCATAAATACTCACTATAATTAGCAAAACTCTCGTTTACGGTTAGGTTACTCCAACTTTCGGTAGTTACTAAATCACCAAACCAATGATGAAAAGCTTCGTGTGCAATTGTGTTTTCTTGTACGTTTTCATCAATTAATTGCCCCGGTGTTTGATACGCTCTTTCTCCATGAATTACGGCTGTGGTATTTTCCATAGCACCACTTACATAATCACGTCCTACAATCTGCGCATATTTATTCCATGGATATTCAATTCCTGTAATTTTTGAAAAGAACGCTAACATTTCAGGAGTATTTCCAAAAATATCTTTTGCATACGGGGCATATTCCTTCTCTACATAATAATCAACAGGAATGTCTTTGTATTTATCTTTAATAACCTCATACTCTCCTACTCCCATAAAAAACAGATATGGTGCATGCTTCTGAGTAAAATTCCAATAATCAGTACGAGTTCCGTTAGCATTGGTAGTTTGTTTTTCTAGTTTTCCGTTAGAAAGTGTTACATACTTTTGCGGAACCGTCATATAAATTTCTTGTGATGTCTTTTGGTTTGGCGCATCAATTGTTGGAAACCAACAACTACTTGCTTCGGTTTCACCTTGCGTCCAAATTTGAGTTGGTTTGTTTTTATCAAAACCTGTTGGATTGATAAAATACAGCCCTTTTGCAGATGTAATAGCTGCACTTCCCTTTTGCTTTACCCTTTCTGGTCGCGCCGTATATCTAATATATAAAATAAACTCCTCGTTTCGCTTATAGGTACGAGGTAAGTTAATGATTAACTCATAATCATCGTAATTATACTCTAATGGTTGATTATTCATTGTTATTTCATGAATAACCATTGCTTTTGCATCTAACGTAACCTTATCTGTTTCATAAAAATGAGGTGATAAGGTTACCCATTCTTCCCCATTCATCTCTTTTTTTTGAAAGTTAAAATCTACTTTTAACTTCGTATGAACTAAGTTGTGAACTTTATCTTTTTCAGCTCTGTATACTTTGGTTGATTGAGAAAATAAGCTTGCTGTAAAGAAAACAGCGATAAAAACAAGGAGTTTGTTAAATTTCATATGTTTTTGTTTAGAGTCCAAAAATATGAAATTCTATTGGGAGGCTTGTTAATGACCCGTTAAAAAGAAAAAACCGTCAGATAATCTAACGGCTTTTCTATATTTTCAACACAAATTTTTATTCTGTTTCTTCTGAAGAACGATGCTTGTCATCGAAGATCATTTTAAATTGTTTTAAATCTAGGTTTCCGGCGTCCATCTTAGCTTTCTGCATCATTTCCATAATTTTCCCAACATTCATATTTTCTCCTAAAATTCGTGCAACTCCTACTCCCATATCTTTTCCGTAACCAAAAGCTACAATTTCATCAATAGCATCAGCATCTCCTGAATAATAAATTGCTGCATTGGCTCCATCTTTTTTAAACTTCATTAATTGCTTGTAGCCAGATTTTTTAAAGATAGATTTTAATTTTTCCTTCTCAACTTCATAACTAGCTTCATTTAAGTTCTTATAAGGAACACCAGTAATGTTAACCTTTTTTATGCTTTCATAAGCTTTTTTGTCTTCTTCCGAAGCTTTATCCATGCTTAATTGCAGTACACTAGCTGGTACATCAAACGTTATAAAGCCTTCTTTTTCTTGGCTTTCTACCAAATAGCTTTGTAAGGATTCTGTTTTACAAGAAACGGTTACAAAAGCTACTAGTAATATTGAATATATAAGTAGTTTTTTCATTGTTATTAGTTTTTGATTAAAAGCAGCGTTAACTAATTAACGCTGCCTTATTTGTTTTTATTTGTTCTTCTTTCCGTCTTTAGAAAACGTCTCTGCTAATTTTGACATTTTATTAATGTCTATGTTACCAGTTAACGAAACAATTACAGATTCTGGTGAACCACTATTAGAGTTTTTGTCTTTTACAAACATTAACACTTCACTTACAAAGTCTTTGTTTTTAGTAGACTTTACATAGATTTTAACACGAGAATCTTTATCTTTTACACGCATTAACTCTATTAAGTTACTCTTTGCTATTGCTGATTTTACCATGCTCTCCATTTGTCCAGATACTTTTGCATTTTCAGTAGAAAATACTTTTAGCTCTTGTAGGTCTTGAATCATTTTAAAAACCTCCATAGCTTCATTGTCTTCAGATTCTACCTTAAATTTAGATAAAATTTCAAAAGCATCTTTATTTACTACCACTGATGATACCTCATCTAGGTCTTCTAATTTATCAAATATCGACTGTCCGAAACTTACATTAGCTATAAATACGAATGCGAATAATAATATTATTTTTTTCATGATTTTATTGGTTTATAAGTACTTGGTTTTACTTTCTTAATTAATTTACTGTGTTTATTACTTTGTTTACTGTTTCTTCATAGGTTCCTAAGTGTTCAATAGCATCATTTCCTTTTTTTAGGTTGTTTGAAACTGCATATAATGCATCGTTTCCTTTGTTTAAATTGACCGAAACTAGTTGCAACGCTTCTTTAATTTGTGCAAACTGTTTACGCTGTTGATGCTTTTTGTACTCTTCATTACCCATAAATAAGCTAAATAGTAAGACTACTGACGCTGCTACTGATAACCATTTCCAGTTCTTCTTAGTTTTCTCAGGTTCTAACTGAATGGTTTTGGTAAAGGTTTCGTCTTTACTTTGTTTAAAATAACCAAACATCATACTATACTCTTGCAAATGCGGTGCCACGTCGTTTGATGTAAAATACTCTTGTAACGTTTGCTCTTCTTGCAATGTTGTTTCTGCGTCTAGATATTTATCTAATAATTTTTCTATGTTAGCTAACTCCATAGTTATGTTGTTTTATTAATTCTTGTCTTATTGCTTTTCTAGCTCTTGATAATGCTACTCTTACAGCTGTCGGTTTCATATCAACCATTTTACATATTTCATCAAAATCATATTGTTCAATATCTCTTAATTGTATGATTATTTTTTGCTGCTCTGGTAACTTATCTATAAGCTCATGTACTCGGTTTACACTGTCGTTATGTTCTACCCTCTTTTCTAAAGGAGTATCTTTCTCTTTATAATTACTATGAACCAATGTTAAATTACTTGCTTGTTTAGACTTTAATCTGTCATAACAATAATTCTTCGTCATGGTCATTGCAAATGCCTCTACATTTTTATAATTAGAGAGCTTTTCTCTATTTCTCCACAATTTAAAGTACAGCTCTTGTGTAGCGTCTTCAGCTTCTTCAGTAGAAACCAACAATCTTTTCGCTAAACGAAAGACTTTGTCTTTAAATGGTAATACAACTTTTAAAAAGTCTGATTGGTTCATGGTTTGGTTAATTAGTTCTGTAAGCCTATTAAAACAATTGCGTCTTATTTAACAGGTTTACATATCTACGACGACGCAGTTTTAAGTTTGTTACATCAATACTAAAAAAAAATAATATTATTCAGTAAATTGCGTTGTTGTTACAACTAATATACTCTTATGAAATTACTTAAAGCATCCCTAATCATCTTTTTTTCAATACTACTTGTATCATGCAGTGAAAAAGACGATGCGCCGAAAAATATTGAAGTTCAAAATTTCGTTTGGAAAGGTTTAAACGCTTACTACTTATGGCAAGATTTGGTTCCTGATTTAGCTGACAGACGTTTTAGTAATGATAGTGAATTGTTCAGTTATTTGTCAGGATATGACGATCCTGCTAACCTATTTTACAATTTATTATACATGCCTAATGAATACCCTAAAGATCCTAACAGAACCTATTCGTGGATTGTAGATGATTACATAGCTCTAGAAGAGTCTTTTGCTGGAGTACGCTTAACAAGTGGTATGAAGCTAGAAGGTGCTGATTATACTGATGGTTCTGGAGGTTACTATATATATGTATACGATGTTGTTGCTGGTTCTGATGCAGATGCACAAGGAGTTACTCGTGGAATGATTATTACTGAGATTGACGGAACAACTATAACTAGAGCGAATGTAAATGATTTATTAGATAATGATACCTTTACTATTCATTTAGCTAATTACAATGGAGGAAATCCTGTTAGTAATGGCACAACCATTACTGTTACAAAATCTCAAGTAACAGAAAACCCAATAAAAGTAACCAACGTAATTACTAGCGGTAGCCACACTATTGGATATTTACTATATAATCAATTCTCTAGTAACTTTGACGGAGAATTAAATGCTGAGTTTGCTAAGTTTCAAACAGCTAATATTACCGATTTAATCATCGACTTACGTTATAACGGTGGGGGTTCTGTACAAACAGCTACGTATTTAGGAAGTATGATTACCGGACAGTTCACTAATGAGTTATTTGCTAAACAAGTATGGAATCATAAAGTGATGGAGGTAACAAACCCTGATTTATTAATCAATAACTTTACGAATCAGATTTTAAATAAAGACCAACAAGGAAATGTGGTACTGGATGAAGCAATTAATAGTTTAAACCTAAATACTATTTACTTTATCGTTTCTGATGATTCCGCTTCTGCATCCGAATTAGTTATCAATGCTCTAAAGCCTTATATTGATGTAAAGTTAGTAGGAACTCAAACTTACGGAAAACATGTTGGTTCTATTACCTTATACGATTCTGATGATTATACTCGTAATGGCGATAACTTAAAGAGTCATACGTGGGCAATGCAACCTATAGTATTAGAAATTCAAAATAAAGATGGTGAAAATGCTCCTGAAGGGTTTATACCTGAAGTTACTATAGACGAAAATCCAGGTAACTTAGGTATTTTAGGAGACCCTAACGAGCCTTTATTACAAAGAACCATTCAATACATTACTACGGGAGCTAAAGGAGTGCCTACTATGAAAAAAGGAGTTCAATTTTCTCCATCATGGAATTCAAATATGATGCGCCCTGATTATAACAATATGTATGTAGAGTTACAATAATATAATTATGCTATATAAATAAAAAATCCAGCTTGCTTAGCTGGATTTTTTTATACTTTTTATTCAATAACCTACCATCTTATTACACACGACACTAGCATACGGTACCATTAGACACCATTGTCTTGTGATTAAAGACAGTACTGTCTGAAGTTTAAGACAAATTACAACAAACTCATTTGTTGATTATTCTCTTCATTAGGAATTTTTAAGTCAACTCCTAATTCCTTGTTTAGCTTTTTTATAAAGTAGGCTGCCAACAAAGGTGATTCTACTTCTAAGTTTTGATGGATAAAAAAGTGAATATTTTCTAAACCTACATCGTTCCATTCTTTTAAACGAACTACCCAATCATCCAAGCGTGTATAATCTGACGGGTGATTTGCTCCAACATAACGAACAAAAGCTTCATTATTCGTTAAACGCATATGCATCATATCTCTCCTTCCTGCGGTATCAACTAACACATTGGTTATGTTATGTTCTTCAAACAACTGTGTAAACTCATTAAATACAACCTCATCTTCAAACCAATTTGGGTGACGAACCTCAATAGCTAATGGTATACCTTTAGGCCAGCTTACCACAAAGTTTTGTAATCTATCAAAGTTTTTATTACCAAAATTAGCGTGTAACTGTAAAAATATGGTACCTAACTTCTCTTGTAAATGTGAAGCATTATCTAAATACACATTCACAGCATCTTGTACACCTTGTAAACGCTTCCAGTGGCTTATCTCCTGCCCTAGTTTTGGGAAAAACTTGAAGTTTTCAGGAGTTTTAGCTTTCCACTTTTCAAACTGTGCTGCTGGAAACTGTCGGTAAAAAGTAGCATTGAGCTCTATTGAGTTAAACTGTTTCGAATAATACTCTAATTCATCTTTGGTTCCTCGTGGGTAAAAACCTTTTAAATCTGCTTTATTCCATTTTGCACAGCCAACATACACATTAGGTGTACCGCTCCTTTCAAAAGAACTTAATAGCTCTATTGTTTTAGGATGCGTTGCTGGTAATGTAAAATCTATTAACTCTGGTTGTGCTACTTTTCCAAACTTCATACTTCGTTATTTTCTATTCCTTCCTCTATATCTTGATTATCTACCATCTCAGGTCTAAACTCTGTCATTCTATCATCATCCAGTTTTTTAGCATACTTATAACCCGACTTCCACCATTTCTTCATTTTTTCTTTATCAAAAACTAGCGAATTGGTTGTTAACACCGTTGGTGTATAGTATAAGTTCAGCTTTACATTGTGTTGTTTGGCAGATAACTTTCCTATAGTAATATTATGTCGCTCAACATTCTCCAACATAAAATCAAACGTATCCATCATCAGTGAAAAAGGGTTCTTAGCAGGTAATCTATTCATTTGGGTTACTTCGGTAGCTAAAATAATAGCATCAACTTCGGTAGCTCCTCGTGCAATTGCTTCACGAATAGGAACTAAACTACCAAAACCACCATCGGCATACTGACAGTAGTCTTTTTCTAACAAACTCATAAAAGGCACATAGTTACACGACCCCCAAATCCAATCACAAAAATCTTCATACTCACACTCCAAAATAGATTTGTACTCAATTTGATTTGCTGTTAAATTAGAAACTGTTACCACTACCTCTTTATTTAACCTTCTAATTTCATCGTAAATTTCTTTAGTTATGCTATTGCTTATAAGCTTTCGTAAGTTCTTACTCTCACCAAATGTTTTACGACCATTTAAAAAGTTCCAAAAAGTATTTCTATGTCGTATAGAAATTACCTTCTCTCCATGCACCGATTTTATTCGAAACGGACTATTACTAAAAATAGCTTTTTGATCTACCGAAGTATATATTTCTTTTAATTCATCAACCATACCTAAAGCCAAATGCGAAACCATTAAGCTACCTGTTGATGTTCCTAAAAGCATATCGTAATCTTTATTTTTATTTTTCATTAGGTATTGTGCAACACCGCCCGCAAAGGCTCCTTTACTTCCTCCTCCTGAAATTACTAAGGCTTTTTTCATTGATTTAAGTTTGGTTTTCCTATTTTTAGTTCTGTAAAAATATCAAAAATATGACACGATTATCATTCCTTTTATTAATCTCTTTTATAATACTTTCTTGTACACAAAAAAAGAAAGCTCCAAGAACTTTTGATACTATTAAAATTACCGAATTTAAACAAGATAGTACCAGTATTAGAGCTATGCTAGCCATTAGTAACGATGAATTAATTTTTGCAGGTTCTAAAGGAGATATTACAAGTACAAAGGATGGTGGTAAAACATGGCAAACACAAAGTTTAAAGTATAACGATACTATTATACCGCACTTTAGAAGCATTGCCAAAAACGATGAAAACATATTTGCCTTATCGGTAGCTAATCCTGCCTTACTATATAAAGGAAATGAAAACAAGTATGAGTTAGTATATACAGAAGCACACGAAAAGGTTTTTTACGACTGTATGCAATTCTTTACCGATGGAAAGCATGGTATTGCCGTTGGTGATCCTACAGATGATTGTCCGTCTGTTATTCTTACCTCAGATGGGGAAATACATGGACAAAACTACCGTGCTCTCAACTACCTACTTTTGAAGAAGGAGAAGCCTTTTTTGCTGCTAGTAACACCAATATTGCTATCATAAATAATACCGTATGGATAGGCTCTGGAGGAACTAAAGCACGTATTTTAAAATCTACCGACTTTGGGAACACTTGGGAAATTTTTGATACCCCAATTGTACAAGGTGACGGACCACAAGGAATTTACTCTATTGATTTTTATGATGAAAACCATGGAATTGCTATTGGAGGAAACTACGCAAAACCAGAAAACAATAACGCTAATAAAGCAATTACTACCGATGGTAGTAAAACATGGACACTCGTAGCTAATAATACCAATCCTAATTACAAAAGCTGCGTACAGTATGTACCTAATACTAACGGAAAGGAAGTCTTTGCAGTTGGAAAAACAGGAATATCATTTTCTAACGACGGTGGACATACTTGGAAAGAAGTAAGCAAGGAAAGCTACTATGCTATTCAGTTTATTGATAAGAATACCGCTTGGTTATCTGGTCATGAAAAGATTGGAAAACTAGTTCTTAACTAAACTATCTTAGGGCAAATAAACAAAGAACTATAAGAAAACCTATTTTAAGTCTATTAAGTAAGCCTTGGTGGATTAAATTCTTGGCTATCACCCTGTGATTAATTCTTAATGTTTTGTTAAAAGGAATTCTTTTCCTTTTTAACTATCTATTTTTATAAGCTAATCAACTCAATATTAAATGAAAAAAATACTATTCTTACTCTTATCCCTGTGTATTAGTAGCTCTTTTGCACAAGAGTACTTTCCTACCAACACAGGAGTAAAGTCATCCAAAAACAACGTGTATGCATTTACCAATGCTACCATTTATGTTACCCCTACCCAAGTAGTAAAAAAAGGAATACTACTTATTAAAGACGGTAAAGTTGTATCTGTAGGTAAATCGGTTACCATACCTAACGAAGCACACGTAATTAACCTAGATGGAAAATCTATATATCCTTCTTTTGTTGATGCTTATTCAACCTTTGGTATCGCAAAACCTAAACGTGAAAGTGGTCGTGGTAAAAGACCACAATACGATGCTGGCAGAAAAGGATATTACTGGAACGACCATATTCGTCCTGATGTAGATGCTGCTGCTGAATTTAACTTTGATGCTAAAAAAGCTAAAGAATTATTGTCTTTAGGCTTTGGTGCTGTTAATACACACGTGGCAGACGGTATTATGCGAGGTAACGGAATTTTAGTTGCTTTAAACCCTAACAGTTCTGATGCTTACAGAATTTTAGACAAAGAATCTGGAAACTACTTATCGTTTTCTAAAAGTGCTAAATCACGTCAAAGCTATCCTACGTCACGTATGGGAGCTATGGCACTATTACGCCAAACATATTTAGATGCCGATTGGTATGCTAAAGGAAATGCAAAAAACACCGATTTAGCTTTAGAAGCTCTAAACAACAAAAAAGAGTTACCACAAATATTTAATGCGGGTGGATATTTAGACAATATGCGTGCTGATAAAATTGGTGATGAGTTCGGAATTCAATATACCATTGTAGGTGGAGGTAACGAATATGAAAGAATTAATGATATTAAAGCAACCAATGCTACGTACATTATTCCTATTAACTTTAGAAATGCTTACGATGTATCAAATCCATTTTTAGCAAATAAAATTGCGTTAAGCGATATGCGCTCTTGGAATCAAGAACCAGCAAACCCATCAATTTTAGCAAAAAACAATATTCCTTTTGCATTAACTACATACAAGTTAAAAAAGGCAAAAGAATTTAATAGCAATCTTCAAAAGGCTATTACTTACGGATTAGATAAAACTACAGCTTTAGAAGCATTAACTACAGTACCTGCCAAGATTTTAAAAAATGACAAAGTTGGTAACTTAAAAGCTGGTAGTTATGCCAACTTCTTAATTACTTCTGGTGATATTTTTGACAAACAAACTACTTTATATGAAAACTGGGTGCAGGGTGATAAAAACACCATTAACCCAATGGATAGTAAAGATATTACAGGTAAGTACACACTAACAGTTAACGGAAAGTCGTACGATATGACCATTACTGGTAAAGGAGCTAAACAAACAGCTGCTTTAAAGACTGGAGATAAAAAGATAAATAGTAAATCATCTTTTAGTAACGGTTGGTTGCATATAACTCTTAAAGATGGTGACAACTATACTCGCTTAACAGCATTGGTACAAAACAAGCAACAAATTACGGGTACAGCTACCGACAACGATGGGAATGAAAATACTTGGAATGCTACTTATACTGGAAAAGCTGATGCTAAAAAGAAAGACAACAAGAAAAAAGAGACCACTCCTGAAGTACTAGCCGTTACCTATCCAAACATCGGATTAGGAAACCCTACAGCTCCACAAAAAGAAACTATTTTAATTAAAAATGCGACGGTTTGGACTTCTGAAAACAACGAAGTACTAAACAATACCGATGTATTAATTACAAATGGTAAAATAGCCAAAATAGGCACTAACCTATCTTCAAGAGGTGCAACAATTATTGACGGAACTGGTAAGTATGTAACCGCAGGTATTATTGATGAGCATTCACATATTGCTACTTCCGCAGTAAACGAATCAGGACATAACTCAACGGCGGAGGTAACTATTGAAGATGTTATCAACCCTAACGATGTAAATATTTACAGAAACATTGCGGGTGGTGTTACTTCTATTCAAGTATTACATGGTTCTGCCAATCCAATTGGTGGACGTTCGGCAATTATCAAACTAAAATGGGGAGAGAATGCTGACGGAATGTTATACAATAACACACCTAAGTTTATCAAGTTCGCCTTAGGTGAAAATGTAAAACAATCTAACTGGGGAGATATGAATACAATTCGTTTCCCTCAAACACGTATGGGAGTTGAACAAGTATATATTGACTACTTTCAAAGAGCCAAAGAATACGATGCTAAAAAGAAAAGCGGACAACCATATCGTAAAGATATTGAGTTAGAAACCTTAGCAGAAATTATTAATAAAAAACGTTTTATTTCTTGTCACTCTTACGTACAATCAGAAATTAATATGTTAATGAAGGTTGCAGAACAATTCAACTTTAACATTAATACGTTTACACACATTTTAGAAGGATACAAACTAGCCGACAAAATGAAAGAACACGGAGTTGGTGGTTCTACTTTTGCTGACTGGTGGGCATATAAATACGAGGTTAACGACGCTATACCATACAACGCTGCTATTATGCACAACCAAGGTATTACGGTTGCTATTAATTCTGATGATGCCGAAATGTCTCGTAGACTAAATCAAGAAGCCGCTAAACTAATTAAATACGGAGATTTAAGCGAACAAGAAGCTTGGGCTACAGTAACTATTAATCCTGCAAAACTATTACACTTAAACGACCGTACAGGAAGTATTAAAGAAGGTAAAGATGCAGATGTAGTTGTATGGAGCGGAAATCCACTTTCAATATATTCTAAAGCAGAGAAAACAATTATTGACGGAGCTGTTTATTTTGATATTGAAAAAGACTTAGAAAAGCGTAAAGCTATAAAAGCAGAACGTGCTAAGCTAATCAATATGATGTTACAAGAGAAGATTAAGGGCGGTAAAACACAAGCTCCTAAAAAGAAAACTCAGAAATTATTTCACTGTGACACAGAGTAATCCTCACAGAGAAATTTAGTAAGATTAACTACTAAGTATAAACTAATAGTAACAAAAATATAAAACGTGAAAATTAAATATATATATAACATAGTATGCTTCTTATGTATAGGAAACATACTAGCGCAACAAACACCAGCACCCAAGCAAATTGAAGCTTATAGTATTGAAGGTGCTACGGCACATTTAGGAAACGGAGAAGTGATTGAGAACTCTTTAATTATGTTCTCTAACGGAAAAATTGAATTTGTAGGAAGTGCTAATATGAGAATTGCCCGTATGGGAACTGTTATTAATGCCAAAGGAAAACACGTATACCCAGGATTCATTGCAGCAAACACCTCTTTAGGTTTAGCTGAAATTGATGCTGTACGTGCAACGAGAGATTTTGATGAGGTAGGTTCAATGTTACCTCACATCCGTAGTATTATTGCTTATAATGCAGAAAGTAAAGTGGTAGAAACCATGCGTCCTAACGGCGTATTAATGGCACAAATTGCTCCACGTGGTGGTGTTATTTCTGGTACCTCTTCGGTAGTACAATTAGATGCTTGGAACTGGGAAGATGCTGCTATTAAAACCGATGACGGTGTTCACCTGAACTGGCCTCAAGTATTCTCGAGAGGTCGTTGGTGGATGGGTGAAGATCCAGGATTAAAGCCTAACAAAAACTATCAAAAAAGTATTGATAAGCTTACAGAGTTTTTCGCCAATGCAAAAAGCTACTTAGCAGGTAACAAAACACCTAAAAACTTACCTTATGAAGCTTTACAAGGCGTTTTAAACGGTTCGCAAAAAATGTTTGTACACGTATCAGGAGAAAAAGGAATTACTGACGCTGTAACTATTTGTAAAGAGTTAGGCGTTAAAAACATCGTGATTGTTCGCGGACAAGAGGCTGAAAAAGTTGCTGACTTATTAAAAGCAAACAATGTACCTGTTATTTTAGAACGTGCACACCGTTTGCCTAATGGTGAAGATGCAGATTATGACAGACCTTTTAGAGCGGCTAAGATATTAACCGATGCAGGTATTTTAGTTGGTTTGGGTATGGAAGGAGATATGGAACGTATGAGTACACGTAACTTACCTTTTTATGCAGGAACGTATGCTGCTTACGGATTAGAAAAAGAAAAAGCAGTTCAGCTAATTACCCAAAACAATGCTAAAATTTTAGGTATTGATAACAACGTAGGTACTTTAGAAACTGGTAAAGACGCTACCCTATTTATTTCTGAAGGTGATGCCTTAGACATGCGTACTAACATTTTAAAAGAAGCTTTTATTCAAGGAAGAAAAATCAGCCTAGAATCGCATCAAACAAAATTATGGAAGCGTTATGCTAATAAGTATAAAAATCAATAAACACCATCCTTAACGAATGAGATATCAAAATCTCATTATTAGAACTTAAAAACATCATTCCGTAAAAAGAATGATGTTTTTTTATGCACTGATAGTAAACTACCTCAAAGCAAGCTCACGAAACTTTTATAGGAAAAAAAGTTCTTGATTTTCGAAGCAAGCCTCGGGGTATTAAACCCTTTGGCGGTGCCAATAAGCATGCGCTACTGTATGGTAACTTTATACACCACTGTATTATAACACCATACAGTAGTGTCGGGTGACTTCATACACTACTGTATGAAGCTTAATACAAACTAGTACACCCCATATTTTAGTTTTGTTTGAAGATTCAAACAGTAGCATCTGGTGTTAAACAACAGTACTGTTTGGTGTTAGACAACAGTACTGTTGTTTGCCTAACAACAGCAATAGCTAGTAATTATTCTTTTAGTAAGATGGTATTTTATTATAAAACAGAATAGTACTTTTGTATTTAGATATCATAGCAAATGAAACAGATTAGTAGTACACAAAACGCCTATATAAAAGAACTTTTAAAGCTTCAAGAAAAATCTAGAGAACGTAAGAAGAAAGGATTGTTTTTAGTTGAAGGACAGCGTGAAATTTCGTTAGTTGTTAAAGGAGATTATGAAATAGACACCTTGCTATTTGTTGCTGATATGTTTACCGAAGAAAGTGTAAACAAAATTCTAAATAAGGCTGCTAATTGTATAGAAATAACAAAAGAGGTATACCAAAAGCTTGCCTATCGTGATACTACCGAGGGTATTATTGCTGTAGTGAAAACTAAAAACTTCGATTTAGATGCTATTGAATTCAACACCAATACTCCACTCGTATTGGTTATGGAAGGTATTGAAAAACCAGGAAATATTGGTGCTATGCTTCGTACTGCCGATGCTGCTAATGTAGATGCTGTTTTTATTGCCAACCCAAAAACGGATTTATTCAATCCTAATATCATACGCTCTAGTGTGGGTTGTGTATTTACCAATCAAATAGCTACAGGTACTTCTGAAGACATTATAGCGTACTTACAAGAGCATAACATAAATATTTACAGTGCTACCCTACAAAATTCTAATCCATATTTTGTGGAAGATTATACTAAACCTACTGCTATTGTCGTTGGTACAGAGGCTACAGGTTTAACACAAATTTGGAGAGACCAAGCCACTCAGAATATCAACATCCCAATGCAAGGTGAAATCGACTCAATGAATGTATCGGTTGCTTGCGCAATATTAATTTTTGAAACTAAAAGACAACGTAAATTTTTAAATTAAAAACCAAATGAAAACAAAAATCCCCTTATTAACACTAGTAACCATTTTATTCTTTTCTTGCTCTTCTGACACTGACAATGTAGAAGAAAACATAGATACTGGAAACACTGGAAATCAAATATGTAAAAACCCTTCTGCTTTTATTTTTAATGAAAAGGACAATTTTATTTTAGTTGAATTTGAAAACAATGATTTTCCTACAGGTTGGGAATTAAAAACAAATAGTTCTACTACTGGAAAAGGATATTATGTTTGGACAGGAAATCAATCGTTAGGAAAACCTGGTAGTGGTTTAGTTGAGTTTAAGCTAAACATTAAAAACCCTGGTGTTTACCGTTTTTTATGGAGTTCTGCAGTAACTCAAGGAAATAGTGGTTCTGATCATAATGATAGTTGGCTAAAATTTCCTGATGCAGATGATTTCTATGGAGAAAAAGAGGGTTCTAAAGTATATCCTAAAGGAACAGGTAAAACTCCAAACCCAAAAGGAACATCTGCTGATGGTTGGTTTAAAATATATAGAAGTGGAAATAATTTAGATTTCAAATGGCAAGCAGCAACTTCTGATAATGATTCGCATAAAATATATGTAAAGTTTGAAAAACCTGGTGTATATTCAATGCAAGTTTCAGCAAGATCTTCTGGGCACGGAATAGATAAGTTTATGCTTTTTAACGAAAGTTATTACACTCAAAATAATGCGATTCAAAAAACTTCTTTTAGTGAAATAACATGCAATTAATAAACAAAAGTTAAGAACTAAAAAACAAACTACTTTTAACCATACATTTTTGTATGGTTTTTTATTTTGTTTTATCTTGGCTAACGCTTAATAAAATTGCTATAGACTTCCTTTTCTTCCAAAAATAAGTAAGTTTAGCAATAAATATAAAAGAACAGTAAAGTACTCTTATACCTCCTTTTTGGTTGTATAACGATGTATTTTACATCTATATAAACAAGTTGTAGCTAATTTTAACAAAACTCAAATGAAGAAAAAAAACAGACTTTTAAAATGGGAAAAAGCGGAAAAATTCCCTTTAGTTTTTGAAAGCCCAACAGATTCTGATTTTGATAAATTTCTTGAAATAAAAAATAGTAAAGACGATTCCGAAGATAAAAATCCATTCAAAACTAACTATGATTTAATGAGAATGACAAGGGAATTAATTTTTGATATTAAAAAAGGAATTCCTGTTTTTCATTACATATGTCCAATGTTGGATACAAAAGAATTAGAATTATCTTATAATCATTTAATAGACAGCGTAATTGAAGGTAACAAAAAAGATATTGAAAGTGCTGTTATAAATATACTAGGACTTGCAACTGCTCTTGAAGTACCTATTTATCCAAACAATGAAAAAGTTGAAAAGGAATTATCAGATTACTATCAAAAACTGATAAAAAATGGGTTTACTGCGCCTGATGAACACGGAAATGATGTTAAGATAAGACCTGTCAACTCAAAAAAAATGGATGACTTTAAAATTGATATGGTTTCAGAGATTGATTTGACAAAGTTTTGGTCACCTACTGATTTATTACTCTTAAAACAATCCGTTAAAGAAGAATTCTTAAAATTGAATAATGCTCATAGAACTTTATCAATGTTAGAATTAGCAATTGAGCAATTAGAAACTCTTTTAGACACTTCCAAAAGAAACGAAAATAGTTTGCAAAATTGTATATCTAAAAACCCAATACTTCTTGGACTTGATTATGCGAAAATAATACCAAAACATAAATTAGGTTCTGAATTTGAAGTTGATTATGCTTTAGAAAAATTTAATGGTTTAATCGACCTTATGGAAATTGAATCAAGTACTTTATCTGTTTTTACCAAACAAGGAAATCCTTCAAGTTATTTATTACACGCTGAACAACAAGTAATTGACTGGTTAGATTGGATTGAAAAAAATAACTCTTATGCTCGTAATGGACTAAATGGTTTAATTTCCCCAAAAGGATTTGTAATTATTGGAAGAACTTCAACACTTACTGAAAAAACAAAAGCTAGCTTAATTAGAAGAAATAAAGCATTTAACGGAACAATAACAATTCTGACTTACGATGATGTGTTGTCAAAAGCAAAAAGTTTAAGAAATATATTAAAAACAGAAACAAACTAGCTACAACAAAGTACTGTGGTAAAAAACAAGTAAAAACTCATTAACTTTTCACTAAAATACTTCTATAATTATTATC
>NZ_JAKVUA010000026.1:0-28507 GCF_033978845.1 Tenacibaculum sp. 1B UA | reverse complement strand
GATTGTTTTGGTCCGTTCGTCTAGGGGTTAGGACGCCAGGTTTTCATCCTGGTAACACGGGTTCGATTCCCGTACGGACTACAAGTTTTTTATAAACAATTAACGCATTAGTACAATGGCAAATCATAAGTCAGCATTAAAGAGAATTAGAAGTAACGAAGCAAAGCGCTTAAGAAATAAATATCAGCATAAAACAACTCGTAATGCTGTTAGAAAATTAAGAGCTACAGAAGATAAGAAGGAAGCAGAAGGAATGTTTTCGACTGTTGTATCTATGTTAGATAAATTAGCAAAGAACAACATTATTCATAAGAATAAAGCGGCAAATTTAAAGTCTAAATTGGCTAAACACGTTGCGGCTTTATAAGAGTTTTAAGGTTAGTTAATAGTTAAAACGCTTCGATAAAATCGGAGCGTTTTTTTTGGTTAAAAGAATTTTAAAGTTCTTAGTATAAAAATAATATCATTAGAGATATGGCACGTTTTTAAATAAGGTTAATCTAATACATTGTAGATAAGGAAAAACAAACACTTCACTACTTACTCGGATTGGAATTGATTACCAGTCGTATTTTTTATGAGCATCTAAACGGATGAAAATAAATAGAAGTAGTGTAAATCCCCATAAAGAAGAACCTCCGTAACTAAAAAACGGAAGAGGAATTCCTACAGTAGGCAATAAACCTATTACCATACCAATATTAACAAGAATATGAAAAAAGAAAATGGAAGCTACACTATAGCCATATATTCTTGCAAATTTATTGGTTTGTGTTTCTGATAAATAAATAACTCTGTAAAGAAGCAACATAAATAAAATAATAACAAAAGAGCTGCCTAAAAACCCCCATTCTTCACCTACAGTACTGTATATATAATCTGTGTGTTGTTCAGGAACAAAATTTCCTTGCGTTCTATCTCCTTGTAAAAAGCCTTTTCCAGAAAAACCACCAGAACTAATAGTTTTTTCAGACTGATAAGAGTTGTAGCCAATACCTTTGTTGTCTTGAATCTTTCCTAGTAAAATATCAAATCTATCTTTCTGATGTTGTTTTAAAATGTTGTTATAGGTATAGCTGATTCCTAAAATAAAGAAGATTGCAAAAAGATAGGATCCAATTATTTTTAAAACGTTGAAGCGAAAAAATCGTTTGTCTTTATAAACACCATAAAAAACGACTAATGTGATTATAAGTAAACATGAAATAAGAACCCATTTTGCTTCAAAATAAACTGTTAATAAGAATAAAATAATAGATGTGGTTCCAAATAAAATATAAGCTAACGTAAGTCCTTCTCTGTTTAATACAAAAAAGAAAGCGAAGTATATTAACACAGAACCCATATCAGGTTGTAATGCAATAAAAAAGGCCGGTAAAAAGATAATAATAAAGGCTTTCGCTTGATTCTTTATTAGTTTAAGATTGTATTGCCGATCACTCATTAACTTAGCTAAAGCTAGGGCGGTAAAAGCTTTTGCAAACTCAGAAGGTTGTAGTCCTATTCCTCCAAAGTTGTACCAAGAGGTAGCACCATTAATTTTTTTACCAAATACAAGTACACCAGCTAATAGAACTAGAGAGAGAATGTACATTACACTCGAAAACTGTTTGTAAAACTTGGAATTAAAAAAGAGAATAAAGATGATAACTGGTATGCTAAGCCCTATAAAAATTAGTTGTTTTCCATATTTTGTAGAAAAATCAAAAATTTCTCTGGATTCTTCTGATGAGGATGCAGCATATATATTTACCCATCCAAAACCAACTAATATTACGTAGAGTAAAACAAGTAGCCAGTCAATTCCAGCAAAAATATTATTTCGTTCTTGTCGCAAGAGTATCGCTTTTTTGAATTAATAATTGATTCTCGTATCTTTCTTTAAGGCTCAGGTTAATCATACGGTCTTCAATGTGTTTTCTTGATATTGACTTGTTTAAATACTTTTCAATAAGTAAACTGGTAATGGGGGCAGCAATTGTAGATCCATATCCTCCGTTTTCTACAAAAATAGCGATGGCTATTTTCGGGTTATCTTTTGGAGCAAAAGCTATAAAAATTGAGTGGTCTGTTAATTGAACTTTCTTTTTATTTACTCTAATAAAGTTTTCTACGGTTCCTGTTTTTCCACATATTTCTATACCTTCAATTCTACTACGCCTTGCTGTACCTCTTGTAAAAGTTTCGTGCATTGCTTCAATAGCAATAGGAAAATGTTCTGGTGAAACAGTTGTGTTTCTACGAGTTACATAAGTAGAATCGAGATTAGACTTGTCCTGAATCTTCTTAACAATATGAGGGGTGTAAAAATAGCCTTTATTAGCAATAGCTGCGGTCATATTTGCCAACTGAATAGGTGTGGTTTCTACTTCTCCTTGTCCGATAGCGTTTGAAATTGTAGTTGTAGCCCCCCACCTAAAATCATAATTTCTGTCGTAAAAACTTCCATTAGGAATTCTTCCTTTTTGACCAGAGGGAAGATCGTAACCTAAATAATTACCTAATCCAAAACTTTTCGCATGTTCACTCCAAGCATCAGTTCCTATTGTTGGGTTTTCATAGTTGTCTATAATTTTCCTGTAGGTGTTAGCGAAATAAGTATTACAAGATTTAGCAATGGCAGTTTTTAAGCGAACAGGTCGTCCGACAATTCTACAGTGGCACCCCATAAAAGCGTTAGGACGCTTACCGTAACGGTACCCATGTTGACAGTAAAATCCGGTATTTTCATCAATAACTGCTTCTTGTAAACCAATTAAGCCAGTAAGTATTTTAAAAGGTGAACCAGGAGCATACATTGCTTGCAGGCCTCTGTCAAAAGTAGGCATGTTAATGCTGTCGTTAAAAAGTCTTACAGAGTTAGGGGAGCGTTGCCTTCCGACTAGTAAGTTTGGATCGTAAGAAGGAGCAGTGATTAATGCTAAAATTTCACCTGTTTGAGGTTCTATAGCAACAATTCCACCTCTCTTACCAGACATCAATAATTCTCCATATTGTTGTAATTCACTATCAATAGTCAATGTTAAATCCTTACCTGGTACTGCAAGAGTATCGTATTTTCCATTTTTATAAGAACCAGTAATTTTATTTAAGTTATTTCTTTTAAAATATTTTTTTCCTTTAATGCCTCTTAGCTCTTTTTCATATTGCTTTTCAACACCAAGCTTACCGATTAACTCTCCTTGTTCGTAGTAATCGCTATTTTTGGCTATGTATTCGTTAACTTCACTAATAAAACCCAATACATTAGCTGCGGATTTTACGGGGTAATTTCTAATAATACGCTTTTGGATATAAAAACCTTTATATTTGGGTAACTTTTCTTGTAAAAAAGCATAGTCTTCTTTAGCTAATTGCTTTAAAAATACAGATGGAAGCCAACGGGCATAATTTTTCGCTTTTGTAAAGCGTTTTATAAAATCTTCTTTATCAATTTTTAATAGAGAGCAGAATTCTAGAGTGTCTAAAGCCTCAACTTCTTTTGGAATAATCATTACATCGTAGGATAATTGGTTAGCAACCAATAATTTTCCATTACGATCATAAATATAACCACGTTCAGGGTAATCATATTCAATCTTAATTGTGGCACTGTGAGTTAAACTCTGTTCACCTCCGTGCACTACTTGTAATTGAAATAATCTAGAGATATAAACAATTCCAATAAGAGTAATTAAAACTATAAGTAAGAAACTTCGTTTCATGTTAGCTTTTTCCTAAATATAAAACTTCCTAAAAAATACAACAGTAACGTAAAAACACTAGAAAATAGTGTGTTGATAAGTACATTTGAAATGTTATAAAAACTAAAGTTAGTTAAACTAAATAAAATGAAGTGATGAATTAATGTTAAAATTGCTGTATAATTAAATACTTTATCAAAAGATTCATGTCTTAGATTAAAGAGTAGGTAATCTGACGATGTTTTTTTGAATATAGCTTTAAAAGTAAATAAACGTATATAAGCTATGAATACAGTTGAAAAAGCATGAATTCCACCAGAGTTAGAAAACGCATCTACACATAACCCTAAAAGAAAAGCAACTAATAAAAGAGAAAACTTGTTTTCTTTAATAGGGAACAAGAAAATAAAAACGATATAAATGTAGGGGTTTACATAGCCTAAAAATAAAATATTATTTAGAATTAACACTTGTATTAACAAGAGGAAAACGAATAAAAATATTAAGTATACTGTTTTATTCATTATTATTTTCTACAGTTTTTATTTCTTCTTTATTTAAGTTGGTTATTATATAAACATGGCCTAAGTTAGACATATCGTTAAAGAGTTTAATGTTAATACTATTAACCGCAGATAATTCTTCAGGTACTTCTAAGACTGTTCCAATAGGTATCCCGTTTGGAAAAATAGTAGACCTTCCTCCAGTAACTACAGTATCACCTTCTTTAAAAGTTGCTTGACGTGGAATGTCGGTTAGTTGTACAATGTTATAGTTCTTACCGTCCCACGTTAACGTACCGTAGTGATTGTTGTTTTTAAATTTAGCGTTGATATTGCTTTTTGAATTTAAAATAGATTGTACTCTTGCGTATTTATTTGATGCATTATCAGTAATACCAATAATACCTTTACTGTTAATTACTCCCATTTCTTTAGAAACATTATAACTTTTACCTCTGTTAATTGTTATGAAGTTGTCAGCTTTATGAAAAGAGTTTTTAATTATATTTCCAGAAATATAGTTATAATTTTGGTTGAGTTTTAGGGTGTCGATTGTTTGATTACTAGAAATACTATCAAGATACGTAGTGATTTTTTCTAGTTTATTTTTTAGTGCTAAATTTTCTTCAACTAGTACAGCGTTTCTTTCCTTTAAGTTTAGGTACTCTGATATATTTGATGATTTTTGATATAGTCCTCCTGTAATAAAATTGGTAGAACTAATAAATTTACTTTTATGAAAAGAATGGTTGTTAATGATTAATACAACAGCTATAACTTCTAAGAATAGAAAAAATAAGAAATACTTATACTTCTGTAAGAAATAAATAAGCTGTTGCATAAATAGTCATTCAAATTTATTTGATTAATACAGTTTTGTATTTTTCTAAATTTTTAAGCGCAATACCTGTTCCGCGAACTACAGCACGTAACGGATCTTCAGCAACGTATACTGGCAAATCTGTTTTTCTAGATAAACGCTTATCTAAGCCTCTTAGCATAGAACCACCACCAGCTAAATAAATACCAGTGTTGTAAATATCAGCAGCTAATTCAGGAGGTGTCTTTGATAGTGTCTCCATTACTGCATCTTCAATACGTAAAATTGATTTATCTAATGCTTTAGCAATTTCACGATAAGAAACCTGTATTTGCTTAGGTTTTCCACTTAATAAATCACGCCCTTGAACCATCATGTCTTCAGGAGGTGTGTCTAAATCTTCTGTGGCTGAACCTATTTGTAACTTTATCTTTTCAGCAGTAGTTTCTCCAACATATAAATTGTGTTGAGTACGCATGTAATACATAATGTCACTGGTAAATAAATCTCCAGCAACTTTAACGGATTGATCACAAACAATACCAGCTAATGCTATAACAGCAATTTCAGTTGTACCACCACCTATATCAATAATCATATTTCCTTTAGGCTCCATAATATCAACGCCTACACCAATAGCAGCTGCCATTGGTTCATAAATCAAATAGATTTCTTTAGCGTTCATATGACGACCTGAATCTATAACTGCTCGTTTTTCAACTTCAGTAATTCCTGAAGGAATACAAATTACCATACGTAATGATGGTGGAAACAATCTTTTCTTTATGGCAGGAATTTGTTTTACAAATTCCTTTATCATTTCCTCTGAAGCTTGAAAATCAGCAATTACACCGTCTTTTAAAGGACGTATGGTCTTGATGTTTTCATGGGTTTTTCCTTGCATTCTACTAGCTTCATGTCCCGTAGCAATAATTTTACCAGTGAGCCTGTTTCTAGCAACAATAGAGGGGTTGTCAATAACTACCTTACCATTGTGGATTATAAGTGTATTTGCAGTACCTAAATCTACTGCAATATCTTCTGTCATGAAATCGAAAAAACCCATAAAGATTTCGTTATTTATATTTAATTTTAATGTATTCTCACAAATCTAATAAAAATCTGTGGGTATTTTACACTCAGTATAATTAATGTTTAAAATGTCTTGTTCCTGTAAAAACCATAGCTACATTGTTGTCGTTACAATAATCAATACTTAATTGGTCTTTAATAGAACCCCCCGGTTGAATTACACTTTTTATACCTGCTTTATCTGCTATTTCTACACAGTCAGGGAAAGGGAAAAAAGCATCACTAGCCATAACTGCCCCCTTTAAGTTAAAGTTGAAGCTGTTAGCTTTTTCAATTGCTTGCCTCAACGCATCAACTCTACTTGTCTGTCCTGTTCCACCAGCTAATAACTGCTTATCTTTTACTAAGATAATTGTGTTAGATTTGGTGTTTTTACATAATTTAGATGCGAATAACAAATCCTCTAACTCACTTTCTGATGGTTTATTGTTGGTAGGATATGATAAATCATCTAATTTATCAGTAATATAGTCTTTGTCTTGGATTAATACTCCGTTTAAAGCTGTTCTTACTGTTTGTTTAGGTAATTCAACTTCTTTTTGAATTAAAATTACTCTGTTCTTTTTCCCTTTTAAAATATCTAAGGCATCAGTATCATAAGCAGGAGCAATTACAACTTCACAAAATAATTTATGAATTTCTTCAGCAGTAGCTTTATCAATTTTTGTGTTTGATATTAAAATACCTCCAAAAGCAGAGACAGGGTCACCAGCTAAAGCATCAACATAGGCTTGATGAATTGTTTTACGTTGAGCAAAACCACAAGCGTTATTGTGTTTTAAAATGGCAAATGTTGGATCTTCACCTTTAAACTCTTCAATTAAGTTTACTGCGGCATCAACATCTAATAAGTTGTTGTAGCTTAACTCTTTTCCGTGTAACTTATCAAATATAGCTTCTAAATCACCAAAGAAAAATCCTTTCTGGTGCGGGTTTTCTCCGTAGCGTAATACTTTAGAAGTAGTTTCACTAGCTTTATACATAACTTCATCTTCATTAAAATAGTTGAAAATAGCAGTATCGTAATGAGAAGAAATATTAAAAGCTTTGGCAGCAAACTTTTTTCTATCGTTTAACGAAGTATCTCCGTTATTTTTAGAAATAATATTTAAAAACTCTTCATACTGTTCCATTGAAGAAACAATTACAGTGTCTTTAAAGTTTTTAGCTGCAGCACGGATTAGTGAAATACCACCAATATCAATTTTTTCAATTATGTCTTGTTCAGAAGCACCAGAAGCAACTGTTTTTTCAAAAGGATATAAATCTACAATTACTAAATCTAATTGCGGAATATTGTATTCTTCCATCTCAGCAACATCACCTTCGTGATCTTGTCTATTTAAAATACCTCCAAAAACTTTAGGGTGTAAAGTTTTTACTCTTCCTCCTAAAATAGAAGGGTATGAAGTAACATCTTCTACAGGTACTACATCAATCCCTAAGTCTTTTATGAACTTTTCAGTGCCTCCTGTAGAGTAAATAGTAACACCTAGTTCGTTAAGCTTTTTAACAATAGGTTCTAACCCGTCTTTGTGAAAAACGGATATTAATGCTGATTTAATAGTTTTAGTATTGTTCATTATTGTTGTGTTGTTAAGCTTGCAAAGCTAGTAAAACAGTAGGCGTTACACAATAATTTTTTAAGTTTTTAAGATTGAAAACACCACCAAAAATAAAATAATTTTGGTGGTGTTTTTTTTACAACAAAATCTTAAAATAAAAAATTATTCTGCAGTTTCTAAAAAGTTACGAAACCAGATAGTGAATTTTTCTACTAAAGATTGTTGAGATTTTGAACGAGCATTAGCATTACCTAATGCCGCATAAGAAGGATGTTCTCTACTGCTCATAATTTAAGGGGATTAATGGGGTTGTTAAAATCAGACCAAATAAAACAAAAAAAAACTTAATAATCAAGTGATTATATAAAAATTATATAAAATTAGCCACTTTTTTACAAATATACTCCAATAAAGCTTCATCATTTTGAGTAAATGGGTTAGCTGTATGAGAATCAATATCTATTTGACCAACGTTTTCTCCATTAACAAAAATAGGAATTACAATTTCAGATTTTACTTTCCATCCACATGATATGTAGTTGTCTTGTTCGCTTACGTCTTGCACTACAAAATTTTCATTGCTAACTGCTACTTGACCGCAAATACCCTTTCCAAAAGGTATAATTGTATGATCTGTAGGTTCTCCGTTAAATTGTGCTAGCTTTAATTCTTCTTTATCTCCATTCTTAAAGTAGAAGCCAACCCAATCGTAATAAGAAATTTCTGAAGCTAAATAATCACAAATTTGCTGTAACTTTTCTTCTTTTGAGGAATTGTTGTTAACTATTGTATTTATATTGTTCTTTAGTTCTTGTAAATTCATAAAAGTGTTTTTATTTTATTCGTAAAGGGGACTTAAAGCTTACAAAAATAGTTGTATGAATTGTGATAAAAAACAGAATTTCGTTTTTTATAGTTTAAATGGAGTGTTTTAAGAGTTTTTTATGAAAAGGGGAAGGTTTCATGGTATATGTGAGAAAAATTCTTGTAGTTCTATAAAATGGCTTTATAAAAGAAAGCGGAAGTTTTAAGTTTAATTTAAAACTTCCGCTTTTATTTTTGTCTTTTTCTATAAAAGAAAATGAATATAATTTAGGATTAAATTATTGTTGAACGTATTCACTGTGCCATACAGCATCTTCAGGTCCATCTCCTTTATGTCCATCTAATTGGATAACAAAACTTTTAGCAGGGAAATAAGGAGT
Organism: Tenacibaculum sp. 1B UA; assembly: GCF_033978845.1. Classification (NCBI taxonomy): domain Bacteria; kingdom Pseudomonadati; phylum Bacteroidota; class Flavobacteriia; order Flavobacteriales; family Flavobacteriaceae; genus Tenacibaculum; species Tenacibaculum sp. 1B UA. The sequence continues at coordinate 19,639 of NZ_JAKVUA010000026.1, read as the reverse complement.
GATGTGGATATCTAATAAAACGCGATCTTTTTGATTTTGATCTTGCTCTATTTTTATAACCTTGAAACGCTCAATTAGCTTAGTAGGTCCTTGAATATCATCTAAGAACTTAACTATTTGGCGACGCAAATCAGCCTCAGTCCTAGAGCTCCAGTTTTCAAATGCACGTCTATTTAAGAAATCAAATAATACTTTTGTTATATGGTCAAATACTCTTACAACAGAGTAAGTCTGTAATCCTAGGTTATCTCCGTTAAATAAAGTTTTAGCAGAAAATGCCATTACTTTACTGTATTCATTTACCATAGGAACAAGTCCCATTTTTTCAATTTCTGAAATTTCACTCTTTTTAAGGTCGAATCGTACGCTTTCTACTTCGTTAATACCACCAAATTTTTTACCTGCTACTACTTGAGACATTAAAGTATGGTATATTTTACCAGCTAAAGCAGATGATGCGGGAACGTATAAGTTATCCTCTTCACCTACAGCATCCTCTTTCTTTCTGCCTAAAAGCCAGTTACATGTCATTAAAGTGTTTGATTTGTGAACCTCTCCTCCTGAATGATTTGCGTTAGAGAACATGTCAACAATATCGTCGGCTGTTTCTAAATCTTGAAAATCGGTTAATAAAACAGCTTTATTGTCATAGGCTATTTTAGACCATTTGTCTAACACTACGTTAGAGCCTAAATATCCAGGAACTACTAAAATAGAATAGTTGTCTTTTAAGTCTAATCTATCAAAGTTTTGTTTAAACTCATTTGATACATAATCTATAAAAAGAGGGTTCTCTAAATCTTTTAGTTGACTTAAATCGGCATTTAAGATAGTGATGTTTTTTACTTTATCTTTTTCAGTGTTTTTGTAGAATAAAGCTACAGATCTATATGAAGTTTCTAATTCCTTAGTTCTTTCTAAGGTTTTCTTAAGATTGTAATTTAAAACTCCTTCTATACTGGTAGACTTTTCTTTTGCTGTATCACACATCGATTCGATGTTTTCACTGCTTTTAAGAATTTCTAACCAAACAGAAAGTCTGTTTTTTAAGTTTTTTCTTTCTCCTTTCCACTGCTCGTCATTTAAAAATAGACTTTTTCTAGCTTTTCTTTTAGGGTTTAAGTTAGAGTATCCATCAACGATGTTTTCAATAAAAGAGAAACCTCCGTACTCTTTTATACCATCAATAGCGCTCGCTACTTCTTGACTAGGGGATTGTTGTTTAACCGCTTCTGACTGTTGCGTTTTTACTTTTGTAGACATAGCTAATTATGTTTTTTGTTTTTATTGTTCAGCTTGATCGATTTCTTTAATAGATTCTTCTAAAATCTTAATAAATGTATCTTTTGTTTCGGGGTTACTAAGAGCTTTCATTAGTGCTCTGTTAGAAGATAATTGTCTTGAAATTCTTAAGTACTGATCCTTTTCTATATCAAGTTTATTTAGAAAAGAGCTATTAGCCTTAATGTTCTCAACGTTAAAATCACTTAAATTATTGAAGTTTAAAGATTCTTTAACATCAGCGCCATTTTCATCGGTGTGTTCAAGTTTTACAGAAGGTGAAAACTTTTCAAATACAGCTTCGATAGTGTCTAAACCATAAGTAGCTTCAGGGGTTGCCGGAGCTTCGTCGGTAAGTTTTTGGATTAATAGGGTTTTGTTGGAAGAAATGTTTGCGATTGACTCATTAGCATCAACTTTAACTTCATTACCTCCAATTCCGTAATTGTACATTGCCATAATAATTTTTTTTATTCTGCTACGAATCTATTAAATATTTGATAAAAAAAATTATTTTTACAGAAAAAAATTAAGGAAAAATGAATTATTTGAAGATCCCCCTAGACTTTTCCAGTATAACAAAAACAAATAAAGAGAATAATAGATTGGGCTGTACGCTTGAAGAATCCATAGCTCAGCACCTCATGATAATTGCTACTTCAAAACAAGGTGAGGTTTTTGGAAGACCTAATTATGGTTCCGATATTTGGGATTTAGAGTTTAATCAGTTGGTTAAAATTAATAAATGGGAAGAAAAAGTTAAAGATTCTTTATATTACGCCTTTATTGAATATGAACCAAGACTTAAAGATATTAGAGTTAGTGTAAGATTGTCTGAAATAGATGATGATGCAGAGACTACCGATGTTCATGTAAGAAGAAAAGCAGAAATAAAAGTATTCGGAATAATTATTGAAACCGAAGCTCCATTTAATTTTGCTACACTTTTTTACATCAGTCCTTTATCTCAGTAAAAAAATAAAAAAACGCAATGAGAGACGAATATTTTATGAAAATTAAAAATCGAATGCTGCTGCGTTCGATGGAACTATGGGGTATTAAAGACAAAAGAAGTGTTGACCCTATTTTAGATTTGTTGCTACATACTTTTGCTTATGAAATATCAAAATTACATCAACAAGTAGACGTATCGGATAAAGAGTTGTTAGATAGACTGTCTAGGATACTGGTGAGTAACAAATGGTCTTTACCATCACCTTCACATGCTTTGTTGAAAGCACAGCCAGAAGACGATACAACACAACTTTATGTTTCTGATCATTTTTATTGTTCTAAAAGACGATTCGGAGAAGAAAAGCTAGATGTCTTCTTTACACCTATTATAGCAAAAGAACTTATAAATGCTTCTGTTAAATATTTAGGTTATGACGATAAATTGTTAATAAGTGAAAATCAATTTGGTAATATAGAAGACGCTCTTTACTTGCCTCAAGAGAATAAAATTAAAGATTATGAGCTTTGGTTTGGAGTAGAAATTTCAAATGAGTTATTAGAGGATACAAACAACTTATCGCTATGTTTTATTTTAAATGATAGTTCACTTTTACCTTTTTTAAAAACAATGAAGGTTTATGATGCTGCAGGGAATGAAATGTTTTTAGATAAAGAAAGTTTAGTGAATAAGAATAATGAAGTTCATTATTTTGAAGACGTTATTTCGTTTTATGAAGATTGTTTTTACACATTAAATTTAAATGAATCTTGTAAGGTCAAAAAGACGATTAATGAGTTGTTTGGAGAACAAGATGACTTTTTTATTGAGCCAGAAGATTTAAATCAAAAACTGTTGTGGTTTAAAGTTAAACTCCCAGAAGTTTTTTCTAAAGATAAGCTGAAAGGAATTGAAGTAAGCTTAAACACCTTTCCTATAGTTAATAGAAAGTTAGAATATAAACAGCATAATTTTAGGAAAAATGGAAGAATTTTATCTGTACTTAGTGAAGGAGTAGATTATTTTTTAAATATTGAAAGTTTAAATGATGATAAAGGAAATAGTTATGCTAATGTTATAGGGAATTCTACCGAAAGCCTTGAAGGAGGTTACTCATTATATTTTGGAGATATAGGAAGGTTTGATACGAGAAGTGCTAAAATGATGTTGAGTAAAACTTCTCAAACAGTAAGAGAAGAAGGAAGTGCTTTTTCTTCCATAGGTTATGATATTATACAAGCATATTTAGATGATTTGCATGAGAAATTAGACGAAATTGATAAGAAAATTCATTTAGAGTTTGGAGAGGTAAATGCAAATAATGATAAAACTTTCTTATTAACCTACCCACATAAAGAAGCTTTTAATTATGAATTTCAGTATTGGTTGACTAATGCTAGTCAAGCAAATGGCATTACTACTAGTTATACTTTTAATCAATATAGAACAGGTAAGTTTATTGATAGTAAGATTAAACTAAAAACGGAAACGATAGGAGGTTATATTAGAAAAGAAGAGCATGACAAAATAAATGGTCTACGCTATGGATTACTTACAAGGGAAAGAATTGTAACAAAAGAAGATGTAAAAAGCTTTGTAAATAGTAAAATAGGACGTTTTGTTGAAGATGTTTCTATAAAAGATGGTGTTGCCATATCAAAAGAAAAGAAAAAAGGGTTGATAAGAACCACTGATATACATATAAAAACTAAAAAAGAATTAATTTCTGTAGAGAAACAAAACCTTTTCAGTTATTATCTAGAAAAGGAGTTAGAAAAAAAATCTATATCAAATATAACTTATAAAGTATTTTTTATTTAAAAATGATGGAAAAAGATTACAGTTCAAGCGCTTTATCAAGTATAAAAAGAGCTAAAAGTATTGCCTACAAAGAAAAACAAAGTACTTACGGTGTCAGCCACTTAGTAACATCATTAATTAATGAGCCTACTGGTTTAGAGGAGATTATTGATGGTATGGGGAAGGATGCTAATTACATCTTAGAATGGTTTGAAGTAATGAAAGAGATGTACAAGTCAACTCCGCTACAAGCTTCTGGAGATGTACATCCAGATAGTGAGGTTGCTAAGGTTTTTGAAGAGTCTGAACGTTCAAAAATCAAATTAGGAACAGAAAATATTGATGCGTTATGCATTTTTACAGCGGTAGTAAGAGAAGGTGTTGTATATTCTGGTCAACAAATAGAAACACTTGGAATAACAGAGCAAGAAATACTAAAGCAGTACAATGCAAATACCCCTACTTTTTTAGAGTCAAATACCAAAGAAAATATTTCTACTATAAGTTCATATATTGAAGATCTTCAGACACAAGAAGTAATTCAAAAAGGAAATTTAATTTTAGGAAGAGAAAAGGAAGTACGATTAATTTTAGAGAATTTTGAAAGATCTGAAAGCAAAGGTGTTATTCTAGTAGGAGAATCTGGAATTGGTAAAACAGCGACAGTAAATTATTTTGTAAGAGAATTAAGTAATAGTACTGATGAGTATTTAAAAAGTCATTTGGTGTTTAAGCTTAATGTTCCAAAATTATTGGCTGCAGCAAGTTCAGAAAATGATGTAAATAAAAAGATATCAGAGTTATTTGAGAAGTTAGAATCTATTGATACTCCATCTATATTGGTGATAGATGATCTTCATGTATTACTTGAAAATTCTTCTGGTAAAACAAATGCCATTGTTAACATTTTAAATGCTCAATTAAGTGGAGGACGAATTAATATGATTTTTACAATTAATTCAGATTCTTACCGAAAAAGTCTTGAAAGACACCCTGTAAGTGGCAAGCTAGAAATCTTGAAATTAGAGGAGTTAGGAGACTTGGAAATGTTAAAATGCTTGCACAGACATAAAAAAAGACTTGAAGTACATTTTGATATTAAAATTTCAGATAGAGCAATTGAGGAATCTATACATCTTTCAAAAAGGTATTTTAAAGAAAAGAAATTACCTTATGGAGCAATAGACTTAATAGATAAAACTGTAGCAGCTGTAAAGATGAGCAACGCTACGGTATTGACAGAGGTTAGAAAAATAGAAAAAGAGTTTAATGAAGTTAAGGACTCAGAAAAATTTGATTTTTCAGATTTACAACTAATATACAATACTATTTATAGAAAAGTTAGTGTTATTCAAACCTCAAAAGTTACCAAGTCATTTAATTTAGTGTCTGATAATCCAGATTTACAAGAAGAAATATCTAAGGTTGATGAATTCTTATCAATGTTAAAAGAGTTAGCTAAGACGCCTATTGATATTGTAAGTGAAATGAATATTGAAGCTGTTGTATCAGAAATTACAGGCATTCCTTTAGGAAAAATTCAAACAGAAGAAAAAGAACGTCTTTTAAATATAGATAAAAAGTTACAAGAAAGAGTTAAAGGGCAGTCAAACGCTATTCAAACACTCTCTGACGCTATTATTGAATCACGAAGTGGACTTAGTAATCCGAAACAACCAATAGGTTCTTTTTTCTTTTTAGGTCCTACTGGAACAGGGAAAACGGAATTAACTAAATCATTGGCAGAGTTGCTTTTTGATGATGAAACTGCAATGATTCGCTTTGATATGTCTGAATTTAAAGAGGAGCACTCAGCAGCATTACTTTATGGAGCGCCTCCTGGTTATGTAGGTTATGAAGAAGGAGGAATGCTAGTAACTAAAATTAGACAACGCCCATATTCAGTAGTTTTATTTGATGAAATTGAAAAAGCACATACTTCTGTTTACGATGTTTTTCTTCAGTTAATGGATGAAGGTGTGATTCATGATAAATTAGGAAGAGAAGGGGATTTCTCTAATGCTATTGTCATTTTTACATCTAACATAGGTAGTCAATGGATTGCTGAACAAATAACAGAAGGAAAAACTCCAACTTCAAATGAGTTAATTGAGGTTATGGCACAACACTTCAGACCCGAATTTTTAGGAAGGTTAACAGAAGTAGTTCCATTCGCTCCAATTAACCAAAAAGTAGCACAAGATATTTTAGTAATACACTTTAATAAGCTTAGAAAGCAATTGGAACAACAAAAACAAATAGTGTTAGATATTTCTGACGAAGCTTTAGAGTTCTTATCAAAAAAAGGATTTTCTCAAAAGTATGGAGCTAGACCTATTGCTGGAGTTGTAAGAACATATGTGAAAAAGATAATATCTAAAATGATAGTTTCTGAACAAGTGAATAAAGGAGATCATGTATTATTAGATTATAAAAACAATAATCTTGTATGGGAACTAGTGTAAAAGAAAGCGATGTCGTTGTTGGTGAACTTGTTCGCAATATGGCATCTAATTTTATTGGAGAAGTTTTTGTAGAAGAGCTAGAGTTTTTACTAGATAAAGATGTTTCTGAGAGGCTAATTGTAAGAAACCATGGAATGAATAGTAGAGCTCAATCTAAAGATATTTTATCTGTTGACTCAAATTTTATAGCTAAAGATACAGGTTTCGAGGAAAATTTAGTTGTTAACCTGAGTAGAAATAGTATATATCATCAACTACCAGAAATTTTGTTTTATCCACTTTCTTTAGGAGTTAATTCAGATAACAAAAAAGAAGTGATTGATACTATTCGAAAGAATAGAGAAAAAGAAAAAGGAGATATTAACTTTTTTACTCTTTTTGATACTGAAATATTTAAAGAAAGAGTTAGGATTAATAATAGAAGTTTAAATTTTTTCTCAGACAAAAAATCAAAACAGAATCTATTAAATATCTTCAAGCAAATTATAGGTTCTGATTTGCTAGTTTCAGACGAGTCTTTATATAAGCTATTCCTTAACTTATGTAAATCTGAGTTCTTTAAAGAAAACTTAGCGGAGTTGGAAAAATTAATACAGGTAGTTTTAGGCTTAAAAGTAAAGCTTAATTATGTGCCATGTGTTATAAAAGAGTCACCTTTTTTAAGTTTAGGAGACGCAGTTTTAGGGGTTGATTTAGGCTTGAGCGGTGAGATTTATAGTGAGATAGATGATGTTAAAGTAGTTGTAGTGTTAGAAAAAGAAGTAGAGAACTTTAACGTTTTAGAAAAAAGTGTTCTACAAATAAAAGAAGTGTTGAACTTCTTTTTAATTTCCTCAAGAAAAATTCATATCACCTATCAAACAAACTCTGATCAATCTTTTGTTTTATCAGAGAGGTTCTTAGGATATGATTCGTATTTAACTAATTAAGAAAAGAAAAAGTTATGAACATAATAATAGTATATTTTTTAAAATTCCTTTTAGCACCTTTAATAGCCATAATTTCTTTAATGGTGTTAAACAATGTAGTAAAAGCTAAAAAGTCTTTTAATATAAAAAAGGCAATTGTTTTAGTATTATTACTTACCCTTATTTTAATAGCTCCTGTTTTTTTAAGTCTGTTAAAGTATGAGTTTGTGTGGGTAGGATTAATACTTACAGTTTTGTGTTACCTTTTTATAGGTGTGTTTTTTATATTTTTTCAAAACACAAAGTTTTACAAGTCTATAGGGTTAGATAATAAATTTCACACACTGTTTTTTGTCTTTATAGTAATGGTTCTTTCAGGGTGGTTGTATTACCTAATTTTTGAAAAAATAAGCAATTTACCTTATGCACTTTGGGCAATGTTGTCAATAATTTGGTTTGTGTTACCATTGTTGTACACTATGTCTTTAGGTTATTTTTTAAATATCTCAAAATCATTTTATAAAGCTTGGAATGTTTCAGATAATGGAGCTACAGATATGTATTGGGATAATGTAGATGTTTTTAAGTTAATACAAGTTACCGTAAAGATTAAAAGAAACCCTGATGATAAAAACTACAGTTCCTTTTCAGTGAAATTACCTATGGAGGTATCAGTAGGTATGTGGTTTAATCGTTTTATTGAAGATCAAAATTTTAGATTCCCTGATAGAATGATTGATACTTACTTAGATGGAGAGCCTATTGGTTGGATATTCTATACTAATAAATGGTTTAATTTCCCTCTATTCACAAAAGTTTTAGACGCTGAAAAAGACGGTAAATTTAACAGAATAAGAAATAAACAAACTATATACATAAGAAGAACTGCTTTAAATACTATTGATGATGAATAAGAAAAATAATAAAATGAATTATTTACCAATAAATTGGACTGACGGAGTAAAAATATCTGCTGAACATTTTTTTAAAAACTATAATAATACAATTGAAACAGTAAAGGATTATAATTCTGTTTCTCTCAAAAATTATGAATATGGTTTAATTGAAAGTAGTGCTGATTTTGAAAACTTACAACTAGATGTTTTAAGTGATGGAGATAACTCTTTAGTAATAAAACTTAAGTCATGTAATGCAATTACAGAAAAAGGATACAGAATTATGTATCACCGCGATTTGTATGGAGCAAACTCACCATCAGTAACTCTAAAAACATCTGATTTTGATAAAACAGAAAGTGAAGAGTTTTATATAATGTTGTCTTTATCTCCTTTTGAATATTTACCAGTGGGTGTGCCAGATCCTGAAGTAGTACCCTTACATCATCCTAATGTATTACCCAAATTAGAATTACATACGCTTCCTGTTTCAAAAATTAATACCAGTTTTTTAAAAGAGCACTTTTTAGTTATAGGGAAGGTTTTATGGACGAATGGGTTGTTTTCAATTGATGAAGGTTATGTTCCGCCAGTAGTTAATTTAGCATCTAATGAAAGGTTAGAAGGTTTTGGTAAGGGGTTGTTACAAGTACTTATCAAGTCTAAAAATTATTCTATTAAAATTTTCAAAAAGAACAACGGACAAAAAAGTAGTAATAAGTTAGTTTCTAATACTTTTTTAATCTGTGAAAAGCTGCAAGAGTATTACAGTGATAATATCTTTAATTTAGAAAATATTTCTGTTAATAGCTCTCCTATGTATTTGGTAGATAGGTTAGTTGTGCTAGCAAATAAACTTTCTATTTGTTTAAGTATAATGGATGATAAAGAAAAAGAACAGTTACTACAGTATTATTATCAATGGACAGATATAAAACCTTCTGATTTTCTAGATTCTATAGTAGATGCTGTTAATGTGAAATACAATCATATGGAAATATCTGAAACGTTTGATGTGTTAAATAGGTTTGTAGCTATGTTAGAGCGTGTATTTAAAAAGATGAGTGAATTAGAGTATATAGGACAAAGAAAAGACAATATTGTAATTAACGAAGAGTCTAAATCGCAGTTCAACAGAAATAGAGGAGGAAACAGTTCTTGGAGTATAATTGATTAATATAAATTTCTTATGAAGGCTTTAAATCACAAAGAAAGGAAAAAACAAATTCTTAAGTTTTTTGCGTCATTCTCTTTAACAGCAGTAGTTGTGTTTTTCTGTTTATATGTTACCTTAATTATAGCAGAAAAAGGAGTTGTTTTAATAGAGAGTAAGCAATCTCATTATAATGAAGTTTTTAAAAAACAAGCAATGTTAAATTTTAAAATGGAAGAGCTTTTTAAAAATTTATATAGCTTAAAAAATAAAAGAAGAAATATAGGGGAGTATAGGCAAATGCAAAAAATTATTACCAATACTAGGGTTGAAATAAGACAGAGTATTGATAGTACAAAAAAAGAAAATAACTACTATAAAATTTACGGTGAGTTTTTATCGGAAATAAGGAACATACAGTCACTTCTTGAAAACTATAATAAAGAAGTTAATACAAGGGAGGCTAATAAAGAGCAGCTAGAAAAATGTAGAGAAAAGTATAAAGACATAAATAAAGACTTAAAAAAAGAATAAGCTATGGATAATCATGAAGTTTTTTGGGAAAAAATAAGGTTCTCGCTCTTATTTATTATAATTTCTACAATAGTATTTATAATTTTAACCAAACTTGTGTTTAAAGTTCCTGTAATAGAAAGCAAAGAGCTGTTAAATAGTATTGATGCTTCAGAAGAAATTTTTGATGTTCAAGAAGAGTACACAAAGAGAATAAAAAACACGCACAAAAAAATTCAAGAAATACCTTTTGATGTTATTCAAATTCAGGTATTAGATGAATTAGATAAAGAAATACAACAATACAAAAGAATCTACAGAGATAACGATATGAATAATAGATATATTTTTGGAGTTCAATCATCAAAAACGCTTAAAATGTTTTTCGATTTGAGTGAAGAATACAATGCTTTAAAAAGAAATAATAAAGTTTTGAAAGAGAATTTAGAAGAGTGTAAAGCTAACATTTAAATAAAAGAGTATGTCTAATAAATTTAAATTGTCAGTTTTAATTTTCATAGCCTTATTGGTATTAATCCTAGCAATATTCGCACCCTATAAATCAAGGCTTAGTAACTTAGATTTTTATGTATCTGAGTCTAATAGCAATTATCAATTTGAAGTTAACGAAAAACTGTTTTTCCTTTTAAACGATACGAGTTTAGTTGAGGGGAGAAAAGTAGTATGGCATATGGGTAATGGAGATTCCATTGTAAAACCAGGTAATACAGATTATAAATATCGTAAAGAAGGAAAGTACTTGGTGTCCATTAAGATAAATGATAAGTTTATAGTATCAAAACAAATAGGAGTGGTTTCCTTACCTAAACTTTCACCTAGAGACTCTTTGGTAACATTACATGGAGTAGATGAAGGTTATGTAGGAGAAGAATTAGTGTTTTTTACCGAAGGAAAAGGAATAAATACTTGGTATTGGGAGTTTGGAGAAACAGGAACTGTTGATGCCTATGAAGAACAAGTGATTTATAGGTATAGTAAACCAGGGGATTATAGAGTGAAACTTCAAACAAATACATTAAAGTACCCTATATTTCATAATATAAGAATCTTACCACGATTTGAAAAAGTAGAAGAACTAGAAAAAGTAGACTCTTTAGGAGTCGTTCAAAATGACATTAGAAAAAGACTTCAAGCAATAGCAGATAGTAAGGTTACAGACAGGGGAACTTTTTATAAAAACTTAAATTATATAAAAAATAACTATACATGTAATCAAGCAGAAGATATACTCGTAATTGTTAATGGAGGAAGATATAATGACTTTTTTAGTTACTGCCAAGGTTTACACTATTTAGAGAATAAGAAAAGAAGCAAAATAATTATAAATAAAGTTGAAATAGATACAATTAAATGTTTCAAAAGATTAAACGTAACACAAAGTTTACTAAGATAATAATGCAAAAAAAAATAACACTTTTTATTTTTTTGCTGTCGCTATATTCCTTTTCTATTGTATCACAAACGATAGGGAAATATGAAAAAGTAAAAGAAGTAAAAACGGATAGGTTTAACTATCTAAAAAAAGCAAAAACGAAGCACGATGCTTCGTTAAAAATGGTTTTTTCTGATAGAGAGGAAAATTCTTTTTATAAAGGACCATATGTGCAAGAAAAGTTTAAGAAGAAAGGACTGCTTACTCCTTTGTATGTAATTGATGAAAAAGAAAACTCGTATGAAGTAGTAGTAGCTAACCCAGATCAAATAGGAAAGCCCAAAGGATTGTTTTCTATGTTTTATGGAGATAAATTTAACTTTAAAGATACAGAGAAAGTAGAATATTTAGGATGGATTCCTGCAAGTAATGTAATAGAGTATAATCATTCGTTTTTAGAAACGTGTAATAATAAACCTATAAAATATAAGGTAGGAACAGATAAGACACTAAGACTTTTCGATTTAAAGCCTTATATAGAAGTAGACTCTGTAAATGTATTTAAAGATCCTTTTTTTAGAACAAAATCAAATAAAAAATTGGTGTCTAATCAAATCGTATACCCTTATAAGTATGATGAAAAAGGGAAAGCAGTATTTGTGTCAGACAAACCCATTTTAAAAGACTCTATTTCTCAAACAGTAGGTTGGATACCATCAAACTTAATTACACGTATTGGACAAAGTCAAGTATATGTTATAAATGACACTGATAGTTTATTGGCAGTTAGTAATAAAGATACAATTCAACTTACAGGCGAAGATGTATTGTCTAAATACTTATATACAGGATATAAAAACTTAAAAACAGATGTTACTAAAGACTTGATAGCTCCAGTACATGTTTGGAATCATGATAAAAATAAACTTATTAATGTAAAAGGAAACAGCTTTTATACAAAAGAAATAAAGTTTATGAAAAAGGAGTCGAAGGTCGTAAACTTCCACTTTATTTCTAAAAACGAAGAAAGTGAACACCTAAAAAAAATATTAAACTCTCTACAAAGTTTATACATAACCTTATTTCAAGAATCTACCGAAGCTCAATACAGCTTTTCAGCAATTTTAGTCGATAAAAAAGGAACAGCAATATTAGAAAAAACAAACTCCTTTTCAGAGTGGATTAGCTTTGTTGAATCTTTTATAGAAAGTAATCAAAACAATTTAGCTGTAGAGTATGTAGAAAAAACAATGTCTATTCCCAAAGCGGTTAATTATGCAATAGATAATTTTTCAGGTGAAAATAAACGTTTTGAAAACAATTTCTTCATCATTGCTTCAAGTAAAGAAAACACAAATGATATTAAAAGACAAAAAGATGCTTTTTTTGAAAAAATAGCTAAAAAATCACCTAAAATTATTTTTGCGCAATTAGACAATAATAAAAGTGTAAGATCTCAGAATTATATATTAGGAAGCAAAGAGTTTTTGTATAAAACAGGGAAATATTATAATGAATTTATCAAGAATTTTATTGTAGATAATGAAATTATTGTAGAAAACAATATCCTAAAAAAAATACCTGCAGACGAAGATAATATTTATGTGTACGATGCTCCAGATAATAGTCTTTTTAATGGAGGCGTTATTTTTCCAAGAATAGAAAGTTCTTTAACTCCGTTGTCTTTAGAAAAAGCGATAGATACTGTTTTAAAAAGATCTACATTAACAAATAATAAGCTTATATCCTCGTTAAATTACTTTAATAAAAAACTAGGAGTTTTAAGAAGCGAACCAAGTGCGACGATAAAAACAAGATACAAAGAGCTAAATACAGACAGTTTACGCCTTTTTCAATTAAGCAGAAACAATTTACACGAAGTATTATACCAAAAAGTATCATTGCTTAACGATAGTATTATAAAAAAAGGCTATGTTTTTGATAAGGATGAAATTATAGAATTAATAGAAAATTATCGCAGTACGTTTCCTCAAATGGCAAAACCCATTACAAGAAAAAAGCGAAGAATAATAAAACGTTTGTATCAAAAACAAATAAAAATACTAAACAAAACAGCGTATAGATATGTTTTAAGTAGAAAAGCAACAATCGCAGATTTATTTTACTTTAAATCAGGAATTCCCTTGAATCATAAAGGTTATTACTGTTTAGGAATATATAAATTACCAAGAAAAAGAGTAGGGAAAAATGGTTTTGAAAAATTTTATTTTCAACAGTATAAAAAAATAGATAAATTAGAGGAATTATTTTTAAAAAATAAGTTGCAAAAAGTAGAAGAAGGTTATAAAAGTGAAGTGTACTTTATACCTTTAGAACTATTGCCCTAGTTAATAGTTAGAAAGAACCCCGAAAATTGCCCAAAAATGAATGTAAAAGCAAAGTTGTTTGTGTGTGGAGAAGAACGAGAGTTACTCACTACAAACTTAAACTACAATCGACTTATCGATTGGAACGGAAAACCTACCTCTGCCTTAATGGGAGGAATTATCTCAGTTACATTTGAATCGCAAATGTATGATGATAGTTTTTTAGAGTGGATAATCGCAGACAGAACCGAAAACAAAAAAATACCATATCCTTTTGACTTATATCAGTTAAGAGACGGTAAAATTGTTTTTTATCAAGATGATTATGACGGATTAGAAATTTTTGAATACAACTTTCAAGATGGTACACTCATCAATTACCATGAAAGGTTTTGTAATCAGTCAGGTATGCAGGTAACTCTAACCATATCTCCAGCCATGCAAGACTACCGATTTTTTAATAACTCTAGCTGGAGTAAAAAAAGTACCACACGTTATATAAAACACTGGCAAGAAAGTTTTATACCGATAAAAGAAGCTGCACCCTACAAAGCTAAAGAAGATACAACACCTCGTTTTGCCTGTTATTATACCGACCTTGAAGGTAATAAACAAGCAGAACCACATACAGGAGAAGAAGTGTACTTAGTATTGAAAACAGAAAATGCTATAGGACAAACAATAGATATTGATTTAAGTAACCATACAAAAGATTTTGTATACAACGATAAGGTTATAGAAAACGATATTATAAAAAGAATTTAAGGTAACTAGTAGTGAACATAAATTGAAGTTACGTGTAGTTGTTCAACAAGAAGGAGAAAGAGAAACAATACAAAATTAATTAGCTATGGCAACATTAACCGTAAAACCAAGTAATACTCTGAAAATTAAAACCCAACGAGTAAAAAAAGCTTATTTGGCAAAAAAAGAGATTAAAGGTACTGAGAAAACAGGAGAAACTGAAAGTTATACTTTCAAAGGGAGTAATAATACAAGTACAAAAGCTCGTAAGGAAAAGATAGCAACAATTATTTATAAAAACATTAAGGGAGGTTTACAAAAAAAGCAACAGCAAACAACAGTTGCTCACATAGTAGAGGTACTTAAAAAAGACTCATATACAAAAGGAGATTGTATTGATATTCCTTTAATTCTGCCAAAAATAGAGTTTACAAAACTAGCTAATGCTAATTTAGGAGATGAGGTGTATATGGTGGTTGAAACTGAAAATATGGCTAATAAACGTATAAAGTTAAGTTTAAAACAAGCCGAAAAAGATTGTTTGGTAGCAAAAGATAGTTCTATAGTTTTACAACAGGATAGCAAAAAAACTAGTGTTGTAGAAACGTATGTAAGCAGATTTACAGAGCAAAATAAAAAGAACATATCAAATGCCGAAGATTTTAGAAACTTCGCAATAGACGCAGTTACACTATCACCTAAAGATGAGAAAGATCAGAAAAAATACAGAGAAGCTCTAAATAAAACAACAGATAAAAAAACGAAGCTGTTTATGGTTGTAGATGCAGAGCCTGAAAATCAAAATTGGTTTGAAGTAAAATACGAAGAGTTTTTTGATAACCGTCCTAATCTTTGGTATTATGGGGAAGGTAAATGGTTTGAGTTAATAAATCAAAATATCATAAATATTTATCATACGGGAGAAATAAGTAAACTAGATTTTAAAGGATTGAAAGAAGTGAGTTATATCTATCATGATAAAGAAGGAGGCAAACATAGTTTAGGGAACTTTGATGTTATTGAGTCTCAAAGGTGGGTTGATGGGACAAAACATGAGTGGAAAACAAAGAAAGGAGGAGAATGGAAAAAAGTGACAATAGGGGCAAGAACTCGTTATTATAAAAAAGATGGAAATTTAAAAAATCCATTAATAACCCCTTTTAAAGGTAGCCCGAAGGTTTTTAAATATTCAGATTCAAAAAATATCAATTTTGCTTTATATGAAGATACTTCAAGAGAGTATTTCAATCCAGAGGCTTTTGCTACTTTAATTGGAGCGTTGGCAGATGTTAATTATGTAGATGTTGTTTCTAATGGTTCAGTTGCAACAGATGGTACGGGAGCTTATAGTGTTAGCCACTTTAATGGGTTTAATATGGATTTTAAATATTTAAGAAAAGATAAGAAAAGGGCTAAAATAGATAAAGATTCAAAAGGGAATAAAATTCCAGTAATTTATGTAAATAATAAAGATTTAGATATTGAAAGACAAAATACTTTTTTAGATGCTTTACATAAGTTTGGATGGGGGGATACCATTAAAAATCTATCAAATAAAACACATGAAAATAAAGATTTGAATCATTGTAAGTCAGATAAACATCATAAAGATCACTTACATATTCAAGGGCTTAAAATAAAATATAAAAAATGATGAAAAGTATATTTATTCTTTCGCTTCTTTTTTTAACACAATGTACTACCAATGTAAATAAAAAAGAAGATAAAGGGAACGCTAATAAAGAGGAAGTAAAGAAAAGTGGTAATAAAAGTTTTGCTTATAAAGTAAAGTTTATAGAAAATAAAATTTTTGAAAATAACTGTGATAAAGATATTGTAGAAGAGCAAAATACTATTAAAAATATTGAATACTATATTCAATTAAATACTGATAGTTTAAATGTTTTAAGTCCTGATGAAGATAGATTATTATATAAAACAACAATAGAAAAAATTAATAGTTCAACTAAAAAGTATCAGCCTTCTTATTATTATTTTTTGTTAGAAAATAAAGATGAAGACATTAAAAGGACTTTTTTTTCAGAGAACTATCTATATGAAAGAGTAAAATCTAATTATAAAGAGATTGACTTTTTTATACTGTTAAATAAAATATTTGATGAAACTATAGAAGGAGATATTAGCCCTATAGGTTACAATTTAGAATTACTCACTTATAATAACATTCAGAATAAATTAATAGATAGAGTAAGGTTAGTTACGTCTGGAATTGGATTAGAAGATGTTTCTTATCACGAATGTTTTACAATAAACTCTGACAATATTATTGTTTATAGTTATAGTTCAATAGAAGATGAATCTATATTTATAAGAAGAGAAATAAGCTTAAAAGCTAATGGAACGTTTCATGAGAATGAAGCAAAGGTGGAAGTTTCTGATTAGGGGAGAAAGGAGTTAGGACTTTGAGTACTATAGACGTTAATATGGAATATACTAAAGTAATAATAATTCTATTTCTTTTTTTTAGTTGTAAAACAGCAATAAAACGGGATAATGATATAGTACAAGAAAAAAAAGAGATAGAATCAGTAAATGTAGAGGAAGATAATCATAAAAGTAATACAGAAAAAGATACTTTAACAAAAGTAGAAAGCCAAAAAATACTAGAGTTTGATGTTAAAGAGGTCTTGGAAGAAGATATGATAGGACTATCTTTTAATGAAGAAGAGAAAGAGGTGTTGAAAAGATATACGTATGATGTTTCTGGAGCATGTTATTCATGTGATATAGCTAATGTTAAATTTAATCATAAGGAAGTAATCTTAACTAATGTTTGTGAAGATTCGGAGAAAAGAGTTTTTAAGATAGAGAGTATAGTTAAAAAAGAAAAAACTTATGAAATACTCTTTACTCAAGAAAACCAAAAAGTAAAATTATTTATAGCTAAAGTAGAAGAAGTCCCGATTTATAGAGTTCAGTTAGATGCAAGTTTCCAAGAAGTAGATAACTTTCAAATCAATAAATTTTATATGATTAAAAGGGACTTAAAAAAGTTAGAGGTTCATGATTGTGGAGACTTTGAAGGGTAAGTAGAAGATTTATTATTTAATTGTTTCGTATAAAAAAAAGTGACAAAAAAGAACCTGTTAAGTATAAAATAGTTTCAGGAGATACATTAAGTAAAATAGCAAAAAAGCACAATACTACAGTAGCAAAAATAAAAGCAGACAATGGCTTAACCAGCGATACTATTTATGTAGGAAAAACCCTAAATATTGGTTCACAACCTAAAAAAGAAAAAACAGGAGATAAAGTGACTTTTAAAAAGTTAAAGTCAGCAAATTTAGGTGATGAAGTTTATGTAGTTGTAAAAACATCAAACTTAGCAAATAAAAAAGTTAGGCTAAATGTAAAGCAAGGAAAAGTTGAGAAGACAAAATTAGAAACTAAAGAAAAAGGTTTAATGTTGCAGCATGATAAAGGTACAACTACAGAAGCCGAAGCAGTAGTTGGAGCTTATGCAAAAGATAATAAAATAACCAACAAAACTGACTTTAAAGATTGGGCAATTTTTAAAATAATCTTAGGGGATAAAGATACCAAAAGAGAAAAAGAAGAGTTAGATAAGCTTAAGGATAAAAAGGCATTTATGTACTTATTAGTTGATGCCCACACTCCTAATGATATAAAGGTAGTATATAATGGAAGAAATCCTGATAAAAACGGAGAACCAGATAAAAGAACTACTCCTAATCAATGGTTAGATATAGACGGGAAGTGGTTTGAGTTGGGGAAAGCGCCTTGTTATTGTCTAAAAATGGGGTTAGTAAAAGTATCTTGTAACGGAAAAGGAAAATCAATAACTGAGGGTAATTATGAAAAGCTATCTAAAGATATGGGAGTAGAAAAAAATGTATTTAAAGCAGTGGCAAAAGTAGAGAGTGGTGGTAGAAGTTCATTTATATCTAAAAATCCTAATAAATCTAAAATTTTATATGAAAGGCATAAAGCTTTTAAGCATACAGAGAAGAAATATGGGAAATCAAAGGCAAATGAATTAAAATTAAAGAACTCTAATTTGTTTAATACTTCATGGGGAGGGTATAAAGGAGGAGAAGCAGAACATAAAAGATTAAATGACGCAGAAAAGTTATTAGGAGAGAGAAGTATTCCAATTATGAGCAGTTCGTGGGGGAAATTTCAAGTTCTAGGAGAGTATTATGATTATTTATATGATAGTCCTGAAGAATTAGAAAAAGCTCAAAATTTGTGCGAAATACAACAGTTTAGGTTTTTTAAAACTTATTTAGTTGATGTTGCGCCTAGTATAAAAAGTGCAATGAAGAAAAAGGATTGGAGAAAAATAGCTAAACTATATAATGGTCCTAAATACGAAGAAAATAACTATCACACTAAAATGAAAGAAGCTTATGAAAACTATAATAAAGAGTAAAGACCTTTTTTTTCTTACTTGTTTGCTTTTTTATTTGTTGCAAATCAGGTAATAAGAAGCAGGAGAGGAATGTTAAAGATAGCTCAGGTAATATGATTGAGTTAAAAGAAGTGTCAGGTGTAAATTATCATTATAACATCTTATATATAAAAAATGACTTATGTGAATATCAAGATACCATTTTAAAAACACCTATAGATGAAGTTAACTTTCATCATTTTGAAATTTTAAGAGAGGATAATTTTAATACATTATTTTATGAATATTCTAGTGTCAGACCTATGTTCTATAAAACAATTTATTTTAACAAAAATAATACTAAAATAGACTCTTTGAAAAAAGGAAGTTTCAATATAGAAACATCTGATTTTAATTCTACTTCTCTTAAAATTGATAAATCTATTTGTGAGGATAAAATAGAAGAATTGAACTTTGAAAACTAATTTGCTCCTTTCTATACTCAATACTTTATATATGTAGAGCAAATGCAGAAGCTCCTAACAAGGAGAGGAGCTAGATTTTTAAATACTATTTTATATGGGGCTAAAAAGTTATAAATTCTAATATGAAATATACTAAAGTAATAATAATTCTATTTCTTTTTTTTAGTTGTAAAACAGCAATAAAACGGGATAACGATATTATAATAGCGGTCACAAAAAATGAAGGTAAATTAGATTCTGTTCAATCATATGATAGTGAAATTTTATCTGCTAGTGTAGGCTTCCCAAAAAATAGGACAGTTAATAATTCGAATTTACTAACTTTAAATTCAAACTGTCACAATGAAAAA
>NZ_JAKVUA010000025.1:0-29591 GCF_033978845.1 Tenacibaculum sp. 1B UA | reverse complement strand
AATAAAAAACCAGAGAAGCTAGCTTCTCTGGTTTAAATTATATTTTTTAATATGTCAACCTATTTTAGGACGACTCATTATTTACTGAAAAATTATTTTTTCTTTTTAGTTTTTTGCTGCGCAGCTTGTTGTTCTTGAGCTTGTTTCATGGCAGCATCTAAACGCTCACGAAACTTACTCTTTTTAACAGGCTTCTTTTTGTTTTCTTCAATTTTAGCATGAATCTTAGCTTCATCAATAACATAGTTCTTAATAACGAACATAATTATAATAGTTAACAAGTTTGAGATAAAGTAGTATAAACTTAATCCACTAGCATAATTGTTAAAGAAGAACAACATCATAATAGGAGAGAAGTAAATCATCCACTTCATCATTTTACTCATATCAGGCATTCCTTCTTGAGTAGGCGCTTGCATATTAGCTTGCTGACTCTGGTTCATTTTCATGTAGAAGAAAATGGCTACAGATGCTAAAATTGGAAATAAACTTACGTGGTCTCCATAAAATGGAATTTTAAAAGGTAATTGGAAAATAGTATCGTATGAAGATAAGTCATTTGCCCATAAGAAGTTTTTTTGACGGAAATCAATGTTCGTAGGGAAAAACTTAAATAGCGCAAAGAATACAGGCATTTGCATTAATGCAGGTATACAACCAGACATCATGCTTACTCCAGCTTTTCGCTGTACTGCCATGATTTCTTGTTGACGCTTCATCGCATTTTCTTTACCTGGGTGTTTTTTATTGATTTCTTCCATTTCTGGACGAATCACCTTCATTTTAGCACTTGATAAGTACGATTTATATAGTACTGGAGACATTATAATACGTACTACAATCGTCATTAAAATGATGATTAATCCGAAGTTACCAATAAACCCTTTTAACATATTAAATACAGGGTAGAATACAGTACGGTTTAAGAAACCAAAAATACCCCAGCCTAAGTCAGCGATTTCATCTAAACTAGTGCCTTCATAAGATTTTAACAAATTATAATCAGTTGGCCCGTAAAACCATTGCATATTATAATTTAATTCTCCATTTGTTAATGCTAACGGAGCTTTTAATCCGTAAGTTTTAGTATATACACTATCTTTTTCCTCACCTGCAAAATCAACAGATTTTAAAGTTGCATTGCTAAAAGGTGTATCAGATGTTAAAATAGAAGAGAAGAAGTGTTGTTTATAAGCCACCCAATCAATATCACTAACAACTTCATCATCGTTCATTTGTAAATAATCTACTTCATCATCAGCTTTATAATAGTAGTAAGAGTACATATTTTCAGTTTTTAAACTCTTTTCGTGTCTAAAACCTTTTAAACTCCAATCTAAATTAATTTCTTGAGAACTATTAATGGTATTACTTAACCCTTGTGAACGAACAGCAAAACCTACTCGGTAATCACCTTTTTTCATTTCGTAACGGTACTCTAAAAATTTAGCTTCAGAAACCTTTAACTTTAAAGAAAGTACTTGGGTGTCTCCATTTTTGGTAAGGGTAGGAGTAAATAATAAATCTTTAGTATTTAAAATTCGGTTATCAGTAGTTCCGAAATTGATATTAAAGGAAGCGTTATTATCTTTAATTAAGTATAGAGGTAATGAGTCGTATGTTTTGTAGTTTTTAACTAAAGCTTCGATGATTTGCCCACCTTTGTTATCGATAGTTAACTTTACAACGTCATTTTCTAGTGTTGTGTTTCCTTCTTGGCTTTTTGAAGCTCCGTATGCAAAAGCACCAAACTTATTTTGTAAAGCAATTTGTTGTAACGAGTCGTTTACAACTACGTTGTCGGTTAAATTGTTTTCAGTGTTGGTGGTAGCATCTGTAGTTTGCTCTGTTTGGGTAGTAGCTTCAGGAGTTTCTTCTGGCTTTTGTGTGTTCATCCACCAAAGCATAATCCCTCCTAATAAAAGCATTCCTATAAAGGAATTTAAATCAAATTTTTTTTGTTCCATTGATATATGTTAAAATGTCAACTTGTCATTTAAAGTTTTTCTTGAAAGCTGAAAAACCGGACAAAGGTAGTAAAAACCCTCTAGTTTTTTTGAGGTTTTACGGTGAATAATTTCGTTATTAATGGTAGTTCAAACAGCGTTCCATTTTTTGTCAATAAAAAATCCTGTAATTTTTAGTTACAGGATTTTTAATTTATTTTTTTGATTGTTTTAAAGCTGCTTTAATGAAACCTACAAACAAAGGGTGTGGATTTAACACCGTACTCTTATATTCAGGATGGTATTGAACTCCAACAAACCAAGGGTGAGAGTCGATTTCAACAATTTCCACCAATCCAGTTTTTGGGTTAACACCAGCTGTTTTCATACCAGCGTTTTCTAATTGCTCTTTATAATCGTTATTGTATTCGTATCTATGACGATGACGCTCACTAATTAATTCTTCTTTGTAAGCTTGAAAAACTTTGGAATCTTGTGTTAATTGACAGTCCCAAGCTCCTAAACGCATGGTGCCACCTTTTTCAGTAACATCTTTTTGCTCTTCCATTAAGTTAATAACGGGGTGTGGTACTTTAGGATTCATTTCGGTAGAATTTGCATCTTTAAGACCTAACACATTTCTAGCAAACTCAATAACTGCCATTTGCATTCCTAAACAAATACCTAAGAAGGGTATATTGTTTTCACGTACATATTGTACTGCTGCAATTTTACCTTCAATTCCTCTGTCACCAAATCCAGGTGCAACTAGTACACCGTTTAAACCTTCTAGTTGTTTAACAGCGTTTTCAGGTGTTAATTCTTCAGAATGAATCCAACGAACATTAACCTTTGTTTTATTACTAGCTGCTGCTCCTGCATGGATAAAGGCTTCTGTAATTGATTTATATGAATCGTGCAATTCAACATATTTTCCAACTAAACCAATTTCAATACTAGAGGTAGGGTTTTTGTGACGTTCTAAAAACTTATTCCATGTTTTTAAATTAGGTTGTTTACGTGTAGATAAGTTTAATTTATCTAATACCACATAATCCAATCCTTCTTTAAACATAAGGTTAGGAACATCGTAAATAGTCTCAGCATCTAACGACTGAATTACATTTTGTTTTTTAACATTACAAAATAATGCTAGTTTACGTTTAATATCATCAGAAATTTCGTGCTCTGAACGACATACTAAAATATCAGGTTTAACACCACTTTGCATTAATGTTTTTACAGAGTGTTGTGTAGGCTTGGTTTTTAATTCACCAGCGGCCGCTAAGTAAGGAACTAAGGTTAGGTGGATAACAATTGCATTATCCTCTCCTAAGTCCCACTGTAATTGACGAACTGCTTCTATATATGGTAACGATTCAATATCACCAACGGTTCCTCCAATTTCAGTAATTACAATGTCGTAATCACCTGTATTTCCTAAGATTTGGATTCTGTTCTTAATTTCATCGGTAATATGAGGAATTACTTGAACTGTTTTTCCTAAAAACTCTCCTTTACGCTCTTTATTTATTACAGATTGATAAATTCTACCTGTAGTAACATTATTAGCTTGTGAAGTAGGAATGTTTAAATAACGTTCATAGTGTCCTAAATCTAAATCGGTTTCAGCCCCATCATCGGTAACATAACATTCCCCATGTTCGTATGGATTTAATGTTCCTGGATCTATATTAATATATGGATCTAATTTTTGAATGGTTACTGAGTATCCTCTTTCTTGTAATAATTTGGCTAAAGAAGCAGCTATAATTCCCTTCCCTAGTGATGAAGTTACGCCTCCGGTTACAAAAACGTATTTTGTATTATTCATGGTGCTGTTAGGTTTGCGCAAAAGTAAGAAGTCTGGCAATTAGAACAAATAAAAAAGATAAAAAACGTACAGAAAAATTATGTATGTTTGCCGAACAGACTTTTTTTTAAAAAAAATAAAATAAGGGTTTGTCAGACTGAAAAACTGTTGTATATTTGCCCACGCTTTTAGCAGACGGAATTTCACAAAAGCAAAACATTTTTAAAGAAGATATTTAAGATATACTGTAATGAGTAAAAGAACGTACCAACCATCGAAGAGAAAAAGAAGAAACAAACACGGTTTCCGCGAAAGAATGGCTTCTGCTAATGGACGTAAAGTATTAGCTAGAAGAAGAGCAAAAGGAAGAAAGAAATTGTCTGTTTCATCTGAATCTAGACCAAAGAAATAATGATTAACTATTGTTAATTTTTTAAAGGCGTTACTGTTAAGTATCGCCTTTTTTTATAACCAAACAATTTTTATTTTTACATCACAACACAACACAAATTAAAATGCCTAAAAGACAAGACCTTAAATCGATTTTAATTATTGGATCTGGGCCAATTGTTATTGGTCAAGCATGTGAATTTGATTATTCAGGATCTCAAGCGTTAAGATCTTTGAGAGAAGATGGTATTGAAACTATCTTAATTAATTCGAATCCTGCAACAATTATGACAGACCCTTCGATGGCTGATCATGTATACTTGTTGCCGCTTAATACGAAGTCTATTGTTCAAATCTTAAAAGAGCACCCACAAATTGATGCTGTTTTACCTACTATGGGAGGGCAAACTGCATTAAATCTTTGTATTGAAGCTGACGAAAAAGGAATTTGGAAAGACTTTGATGTTGAAATTATAGGAGTAGATATTGATGCTATTAATATTACAGAGGATAGAGATAAGTTTCGCTTATTAATGGAAAAAATTGGCGTGCCAATGGCACCTCAAGCTACTGCAACGTCATTTTTAAAAGGAAAAGAAATAGCGCAGGAGTTCGGGTTTCCGTTATGTATTAGAGCTTCTTTCACATTAGGTGGAGCAGGAGCATCTATCGTATATGATGAGAAAGAATTTGAAGAGTCGTTATCAAGAGGATTAGAGATTTCTCCAATTCATGAGGTAATGATTGATAAAGCAATGATGGGGTGGAAAGAATACGAGTTAGAGTTATTACGTGATGATAACGATAACGTTGTAATTATCTGTTCTATTGAAAATATGGATCCAATGGGGATTCATACCGGAGATTCTATAACAGTAGCTCCAGCCATGACATTATCGGACAAAACGTTCCAAAAAATGCGTGACATGGCAATTAAAATGATGCGCTCTATTGGTGAGTTTGCTGGAGGATGTAACGTGCAATTTGCCGTTTCTCCAGATGAGAAGGAAGATATTATTGCAATTGAAATTAACCCACGTGTATCTCGTTCATCAGCATTAGCATCAAAAGCAACTGGATATCCAATTGCAAAAATTGCTGCTAAATTAGCAACAGGGTATACTTTAGATGAGCTAGATAACCAAATTACTAAGTCTACTTCAGCTTTATTTGAGCCAACATTAGATTATGTAATTGTAAAAATTCCTCGTTGGAACTTTGATAAGTTTGAAGGTTCTGATAGAACGTTAGGTCTACAAATGAAAGCGGTTGGAGAAGTAATGGGAATTGGACGTTCGTTCCAAGAGGCGTTACATAAAGCAACTCAATCGTTAGAGATTAAACGTAATGGAATTGGAGCTGACGGTAAAGGGTATAAGGACTACAACCAAGTTATAGAAAAATTAACATATGCTTCTTGGGATAGAGTATTTGCTATTTATGACGCAATTCAAATGGGAATTCCGTTAAGTAAAATACACTCAATTACTAGGATTGATATGTGGTACTTACGCCAATATGAAGAGCTATATATGTTAGAAAAAGAAATTTCTACATATACTGTTGATACGCTTGATAGAGAGTTATTATTAGAGGCTAAGCAGAAAGGATATGGTGATCGTCAAATAGCTCACATGTTAGGATGTTTAGAGAGTGAAGTGTATAAAAAGCGTGAGGAATTAAAAATAAAACGTGTTTACAAATTAGTAGATACTTGTGCTGCGGAATTTAAAGCACAAACTCCTTATTACTATTCAACATTTGAAAGTGAAATAGAAACAGCGGATGGTACCGTTTCTGTATCAAACGAAAGTGTGGTTTCTGATAAGAAAAAAGTAATTGTATTAGGTTCAGGACCTAACAGAATTGGTCAAGGAATTGAGTTTGATTACTGTTGTGTTCACGGTGTGTATGCAGCAAAAGAATGTGGTTACGAAACGATTATGATTAACTGTAACCCAGAAACTGTTTCTACCGATTTTGACACGGCAGATAAATTATACTTTGAGCCTGTTTTCTGGGAACATATCTACGACATCATCAAGCATGAAAAACCAGAAGGCGTTATAGTTCAGTTAGGAGGACAAACAGCTTTGAAATTAGCTGAAAAGTTAGAACGTTACGGAATTCCGATTTTAGGAACTAGCTATAAAGCGTTAGATTTAGCGGAAGATCGTGGAAGTTTCTCTAGCTTATTAAAAGAAAACAATATTCCTTATCCAGAGTTTGGAGTTGCAGAAAATGCTGATGAAGCTTTAGCTTTAGCAGATGAATTAGATTTCCCAATTTTAGTGCGTCCATCATATGTATTAGGTGGGCAAGGAATGAAAATTGTGATTAACAAAGAAGAATTATTAGAGCATGTAGTAGATTTATTACGCAAAATTCCTAATAATAAATTATTGTTAGATCACTATTTAGAAGGAGCAATTGAAGCAGAAGCAGATGCAATTTGTGACGGTGAAAATGTATACATCATTGGAATTATGGAGCATATTGAGCCTTGTGGAATTCACTCAGGAGACTCGAATGCTACCTTACCAGCCTTTAATTTAGGGGAATTAGTATTAGAGCAAATTAGGGAGTATACTAAAACAATTGCCTTAGCACTAGATACAGTAGGATTAATCAACATTCAGTTTGCAATTAAAGATGATAAAGTTTTTATCATTGAAGCAAACCCACGTGCATCTCGTACGGTTCCGTTCATAGCAAAAGCATATAAAGAACCTTATGTGAATTATGCTACAAAAGTGATGTTAGGAGATAAAAAAGTAACTGATTTTGATTTCAATCCACAGTTAGAAGGCTTTGCAATTAAGCAACCTGTATTCTCTTTTAATAAGTTCCCTAATGTAAATAAGAATTTAGGGCCTGAGATGAAATCGACAGGAGAAAGTATTCTGTTTATAGATTCACTTAGAGATGATGCTTTTTACGATTTATATGCAAGACGTAAAATGTATTTAAGCAAATAAGTTGTAAGAATAAATACAATATATTGATGATAAAAATCCGAAGGTTAACCTTCGGATTTTTTTATTGATTTAAAAAGTTAACTAATTGCTTAGCGTTAATAGTATATCTTTTTTTAATGAGCTTCTCTTTTTCCAGTTGACTTATCTTTTCTTTTGAATAAACTTCGGTATCAAAGTCTTCAATATATCCATTTACTTTATAAATATAGATTTCAAGGTTTTTGATATTGTTTTTTCGAGCAAACTTTTTCGGTAAATTGATGTTTTCTGAGCCATTTTCTATAGTTTTTTCCATTTCTCGTTCTCCCACGGGTCTTATGGTTAATGGATCATTTAGTTCACTGTAAAAGAATAATTCTTTATTTTTATACGCTACCAAAAACATATCAGTAGGAGTTTGGATATCAAATAACAAATCACCTTCATTTTGAGACTTCGAAATTAGTTGATAATCCTCTTTTGTAAATTCAAAATTAACAGTGAAATAATAATCTTGAGTTTTAGAAATACTTTGTGATGAGTTAAAGTCGTTTTGAGATTTTTTAGAAGAATAATTTTTACAGTTTAAAACAAGGAATAGAAAAATTAAAGGAAATAAAGCAAAATGTTTCATAATAAATACTTTAGAGTTTCTTAAAATTAAGAGTAACACGGTTAATTATAGCCGCGTTACTCTTTTTTTATAAAGTTACTGTATTAATACCATCCATAATCATGATATTTAAAAGCATGTATGTAATCTTTATACATTCCCTTTATATACATGTTAGATGAACCTGGCCACATGTAAGAAAACCAGTTAGTATTGTGTATAAATAAGTTATCTTTTCCTGTTTTACGGTCGTCTACAATTAATTTATCACTACTTCCAAGATTCCAACCGCCAACCCAGTCGCTTTGATAATTTACACTAACTGTATTACCATTGGTAATTACACGTCCTAAGTATTGAGTAGACCAATCTTGATTATTGAAGACATATAAATCGTCTTTTCCATCACCATTAATATCAGCAACATAAAATTTATCATGGTTATTCATGTTCCAACCTGGTAAAGCATCATTATATCTTTTAATATATTTGTATTCGTTTCCATCTGACCTAAGCAATAATAGATATTCAGGCCCCCAGTTAGTACCATTAAAAATATATACGTCATCTTTTCCGTCTCCATTAATATCAGCAATATGGTATTTATCACCAGACTTGCTTGTCCAGCCTGGTAAACTGGCAAAATATTCTTTGGTTTTTGTTAGTGAACTTCCTGTAGATTTAAACATTCTGGTAACTTTAGAACTCGTATTGAATAATACTAACTCTTCTTTATTATCGCCTGTATAATCGGCTACAAAATATTTGTCAGTAGAACTCATGTAATGACCAGGTAAATATTTGTCATATCTTTTTACATAAGAAAAGTTACTACCAGTTGACCTGAACATTCCCATATATCCTTGATTCCAGTTAGTAGCATTGAAAATGTAAAAATCATCTTTTCCATCTCCGTTAAAATCAGCAATAAAAAACTGATCTCCATTACGCATCTGCCAACCAGTAAGATTATAATATATTTTTTTAATACATTCGAATCCGTCAGGAGTAGATTTTAATATTCCTAATCTTGAATATTGATTATTTGGGAAGAATACAAGCAGATCATCATACCCGTCACCTGTAAAATCTCCTACATAAAATCTATCTTTTGAAGAGATATACCATGTACCACCTGAACCTTTAACAGTTTTAGTAGTTATATAAGAGTTTGCAGGACGTGTTATGTTTGCTCCACTACCTGTAAAACCTTTTGGGTGTTCGGTAGGGTAGGCAGTAATATAGTTTCCATAGTGAAGCACGACATCATTATAGCTGTTTCCTTGAAAATTACCTATTATTGGTTTGTTAAAATTGTAATTGCTTTTTGATTTATTTCTTTTCCAGAATTCGTTATAACTTGGTGGATTAAATAGGTTCGTATTTCCTCTCATTGTACTATTGGTTGAAGGACGGTAAATACACGTTGTATTATAGCGTCCACCTTCAAATCCATCTACATTATATTCTGATGGAGATCCAGTAGTTACAGTGCTTCTAGCAAATTTATTCCACTTGTTTGGATTGTTATTTTTATCAACGTTCACTGCTGAAGGGTTGGTTCCACTAAAACAACCAGGTCTAGAATATTCGTCAGCTAGTTTACCAACGGAGTGCCCTAATTCATGTAATAGTACATTGTTGCTAGTAGATTTAGTAATAGATAAAACTTTACCATAAGAGCAACCTCCAAAACCAGATTCGTTTAAGATAACTACTACAAAATCAGCACCAGATAAACCAACAGAATTTAATGCATTGTTAATTTTAGTATCAGTATTACTAGATTTTGACATCCAACAACAATTCCAGCATCCTGAATATCTAAAATTTAGCGCTGTATTTCTGTTACTATCAGGATTATTACTACAATCATCATTATCACATGTGTATTGGGTTACTCCTGATTGACTTGAGTTTAAGTTTACTCTGTGTACATTAAAAGCATCTTGTAGCTCAGATAAAACGTTGTCTAAGTTACCGTTTTCATGGGTAAACATCGCTTTAAAATAATCAGCAACCAAGTTATTAAATTCACTTTGGTTAGACGAAGTAAATCCATCTCCCATGAATACAATATCAAATTTTGAAGCTGAACTTCCGTTATAAAGTAAAGTCTTTTTTGTTTGTGAATAGGCTATAACAGTTAGAAAGGACATTAATATTATTAATGTTTTATATAAGTTTTTCATTTTTTCTGATTATTGGTTAGTAATTTTTTTAAGCTTAGAAAAGTCAGCTTTTGGAGCTGTTTTTAAGATTTGAAAAGAGGTGTTTAAATCACTTTTTCTTAACTGTTTCCTCTTTACTTTTTGTAAAACATTTTTAGCGTTGGAAACATCTTTAAACTTAACTAGCTTAAGGTCTAATTTTTCTGAAGCTATTTTTGATTTGTATTTAATGGGCATTTTAACAGAAACGTAAGCTTCATTTGCAGTAAACTCTTTATGATCACTTTTTTTAGGATCAAAAATAGTTCTATAACTAAGGGGGTTTTCAAAGGTTTCGGCAAGTACGGTATTATTACCATCCAAGCCAATGATAGCCCAATTACCTGATTCTTCTGTAGGTAGAGAATAACTACCTTCTACTTCAGTTTTTGAAACAGGAGTCATTCCATTATTAGTAATTTTATATGTTACTACTAAATGTTTTTTACTTACCCTATTTTTTTTGTTTTGCAAGCTTAGTTCAGGAGATAGATTGTCAATTTTTCTAATACTTCTAGAAGAGGCAGGTTTAATTCCTCCAGATTTACCCATTGCTGTAGTACCGCTAAACCTTGCATTTTTAGGCTTAAAAGGATCTTTTACTTTTCTTATGTTTTTAAAAGTGTTGATTTTTTTTACTTGAAGTAAGCTAGTGCTAACTCCTAATTTTGGTTTGTTTTTGTCTATATTTTTATTTTTATCATTTGCTTGTTTCAGTAAGAGTAATTTTGAATTTTTTAGGCTTACTAGGTTATTAGTAGTCTTAGAAACCATATTTATTTCTCCTTCTTTAGAGTCGATTTTATAAAAGTATTTGATATTGGAAGGAATGATTTCTGAAAGGGCACGATCAACAGATGTGTTTGCTAATTGACCTGTGACACTAAAGTTTTTATTGTCTCCAACTATGAATAAAAGAAAGTTTTGTTTAGATAATTCTTTTATAACTGAAGAAATAGAGGCTCTGTTTAATTTACCTGATAGGGTGTGATTGTTAACGTTATACTTAATGTTTACTTGTTGTGAAAACAAATAATTACTCATAAGTAAACAGATTATTACAATTGTTAGTTTTTTCATTATAATAGTTTTAGGTTAATGAGTTGATTATTAGTTTACAAAGTTACTTTTGAGTTTGTTTTTTAGAGAATGTAAAAGGATAGTTTTGAAAGAGGGATTTTCCCTCTTTTTCCACAGGTTATATGTTGTAGATAAGGTGTATTTTTTCCTTTAAAAAGAAGAGCAGAAGTATGACTATGGAGAGCAAGTCAACAATGTATTATCTATATAATTATATAGTTGTATGGATAAGTAAAAGTTAAGGGATTTGTTTATTCAAAAATAGCAACAGCTCTTACAGGAGAGCCTGTTCCTCCTCGTATTTTTAAAGGTAAAGCGATGAAACGAAATCTACCTCTGCCTAATAGTTTATCTAGGTTTACCATGTTTTCATAATGAGTAAAACTCATTTCTCCACAAATATGATGTACTTCTTTATTAGATATTTTAGGTATCCCTGGCGACATAGTTTCTACACCAAAAGCAGCAATTTTTTGTTCACCTAACCAAGCAGTACATTCAGCTGTAATACCTGGACCTTTTCCCCAGTTTTCAGTATTAAAATGTTTAGTATAATGGTTTGTACAAAAAAGAACAGTATCACCTTCTTTTATACTAAGTCTTTCTTTTTCTAGTTGTTCTTTTACTTCATTAGAAGTAATTAATTCTTGTAAGTTTTTATGAGAAAAATCTAAACAAATTCCTTCGGTATAAAACATGCTGAGGGGCATAGTATCTATAGATTTTCCTTCATACTTGGCAGCCATATGGTTTAAAGCATCAACATGAGTTCCTGTATGCTCTCCCATTTCTAGTTTATATACAGCAGGAGTTTTGGTTGTAGGATTTTCAATTCCGTCCCATTCTTCATGGGTGTTGTGTACAGACATTTTAACTTGAGGAAGGCTTTTGTAAACAGGCATTCCATCAAAAATATCTTGACTTAAATCGATAATTTCAGGCATAGTTATAATTCAATCTTTACATTGTAATTTTTAAGTTCTTCAATGTAGTTTTTAGCAGTAAAATTATCGTTGTCAAACTTTTCTTGTCTATTTTTTTTCATTTTTATTCTATGAATAGCTTCTAAAAATCGACGCATTTCATTATCGTGATTGATAATAATTCCTGGAACTTTGGCATTATCACCATTGTCTTTTTTAGCTACCATAGTAAAATAAGAAGAATTACAGTGCTTGGTCTTTCCTGTTTGTATATTTTGCGCTTCTACTCGTATACCAACCACCATTGAAGTTTTACCAACATAATTAATAGAAGCTTTCATGGTAACTAGTTCGCCAACTTCAATTGGATTGATAAAGTTAACAGTATCTACTGATGCTGTTACACAATAAGTTCCTGAATGTTTAGAGGCACAGGCAAAAGCTATTTGATCCATAAGCTTCAAAATGTACCCACCGTGAATTTTTCCACTAAAATTAGCATGAGAAGGAAGCATTAACTCAGCAATAGTAATATGAGTATCTTCTATGTTTCTATAACTATTATTGTTCATTGTCTTTTTTTATTCCTCTAAAGTGAGGAGATTGTTCTTCTTCAACATGGGTTATAAAATGTTTTGTATCACCTAACCAAAAGAAGGTTCCGAAGCGCTCTTTATAAGTCACTTTTACATAACGACCTTGGTATTCTTGAAGCTTCTTAATAACTTCTTTTTGACCATCTTCTACAGAAAAAGAAAAAATTTGTGCGCCTGAAATACCTTGGCTAATTTCACCCTCCCAAGTTTTTACTACCACACCTTTGTAGCTAATTTTTATTAGTTCACCTGAGCGAACTCCTTCACTGTAAGGAACAAAATAAATAAAAGCGTAGTATAGCGCTGCTATAACAGTAATACCAACTAAAATTAAACCTAAAATTTTTTTCATAGTAACATATTGAAGCATATATAATAACAAAAGTAAGGTTTATATTTTGACTTGTAAAATGAATTGAAAGTGGTAAGTTTGTGTTGCTTCAAAAAACGATTAATATGAATTATATTTTATTCGATGGTGATGTGCGCACAGCCTTATTACCATTCACATATACACGACCAGTGGCTGATATTAGAGTAGGGATTTTAACCATTAGAGAAAAATGGGAAAAGTATTTAGGTTTAACTACAACAACGGTAACAGAAGAGTATTTAGAAGAGAAATACCCAATGGTTGAAATGGAAGAAAATGTATTATTAAATGCTTCTTTTCTACCAACTAAACTTCTGGTTGAAATGGTTAAAAACCTTCAAGTTAATCAAGCTATTTTTAAAGGTGAAGATGTTATTGCTTTTTTTACAACAGATACTCAAGAAGAAGTTGATTTTTCTGCTTATGAGCATATTGAATTTGAAGATGATATCATTCAAATAAAAAATACATGGGATATTTTTTCATTGAATGATAAAGCGATTAGAGCTGATTTTGATTTAATAACTGAAGGTAGAAAGTCTCAACCAATACCAGAAACTGTTAATTGTGTTAATAGAAATGATATTTTCGTTGAGAAAGGTGCTAAACTAACTTTTGCAACATTAAACGCTTCGACAGGTCCAATTTATATTGGTAAGAAAGCTGAAATAATGGAAGGAGTAGTTGTGCGTGGAGCTTTAGCTATGTGTGAGAGTTCAGTGTTAAAGTTGGGTGCAAAAATTTACGGAGCAACTACTTTAGGACCTTATTGTAAAGTAGGAGGAGAGGTGAACAATTCAGTTTTATTTGGATGTTCAAACAAGGGGCATGACGGGTTTTTAGGAAACTCAGTGTTAGGAGAGTGGTGTAATATTGGTGCGGATAGTAATAATTCAAATCTTAAAAATAATTATGCTGAAGTTAAGTTATGGAATTATGAAGTAGGTCGTTTTTCTAAAACAGGATTACAGTTTTGTGGATTAATGATGGGAGATCATTCAAAGTGCGGAATTAATACTATGTTTAATACAGGAACAGTTATTGGGGTTTCAGCTAACATCTTTGGAAGTGGTTTTCCTAGAAACTTTGTTCCATCGTTTAGTTGGGGGGGAGCTACAGGTTTTACTGAATATAAAACAAATAAAGTTTTTGAGGTTGCTGAAGTAGTAATGAAAAGACGAGGTATTGAATTTGATGAAAGAGAAAAACAAATTTTAGAAAACATTTTTGAAGAAACAAAACAATATAGAAATTATTAAACTAAAAAAAGACTTTACATATTTTGTAGAGTCTTTTTTGTTAGAAATTTACTCTAAAAACAAAGTTAGGGGTAATTCCCAAAGAAATTTTATCTACTTCCTTTAGTTTATACCCAATTTCATTATCAGAATTTCTAATTGGAATAGCGTTGTAGGTTCTATTCAAAATATTCTTTTTATTAAAAATGTTAAGTAAGGAGAAACCTAATTTACCTTTCCATTTTTCAGAGAAATTAAATGAGTAGGTCATTGAAGCATCCAATCGACTATAATTAGTTAGTCTGAGTCCGTTGATATTATCTGAATCTATGATAATACGAGGAGCATCTTCGTCATCAGTATAAAATCTTTTAATAGCTGTATAAGGATTACCAGTTCTAAAGATCCATCCAAGAGAGAATTCGTAGTTATTTAATTTATAAGCATGAGACCAAGAAAAATAATTGGTTATATCATGATTTGCAGGAAAAAATGTATTCTCTAAGTCTAAAAATTTAAACCTATTTTTTGTGTAGGAATAATTAATCCAAGTTCTGTAGTTATTAAACTTTTTGTTAATGAGTATATCGATACCATATATTTTTCCTTTACCGTTAGAAAAATCACTGGTTTGATCGTTGTAACCGATTGTTTGTGATGTCATTCCGCTAACCTTTTTATAATAAGGTTCAATATCTATTTTCCAGTTACTTTTATTAAAAAGTATTCCAGTAGAAATTTGTAAGCTTTTTTGTAGAGGAATATTTTCATTATTTACCTGAGCCCATATTTGGTTTTCTAAATCAAAACCTAACCTTGAAGTTTGAAACTCTATAATTTGACTCAATGTTTGATGCTTTTGTTCAAAAGAGGCTTTGAAACTTAAACTTGATGTAAGCTTTTTTTCAAAATATAATCTAGGCTCTACAACAAATTTATCGATTTTTGAAAAGTAATTAAATCTTATACCTGAATTTATATTCCAGTTATTATTATCGTATAAGTATTCAGCAAAAATTGAATGTGTGTTATTTGTTCCTTTATCTTCTTGTAATGAAGAATACCTGTTCTCATTTTCTAAGTCTATAGAATACTTTAATTCATAAGCTACTTTGGTAGATGTAAAGTCATAGCCCCAAAATAAATCTGTTTTATCATTAAAAGAATAATTCATATTATATGAAAGACCAAAATCAGTTATAGAGTTGCTTTTAGTAGATAATAAAATTAGGTAGTTGTCTATGTAGTTATAATTTCCTTCATAATCAAGCTGAAAATTAGAGAAATAACTTTTTATATTATGAATCTTTTTTTCAGAGGGCTGTTTTTTCCAATTTACACTTATACCAGTGTTATTAATATCTAACTTATCATTGTATTTGTCTTTGTACCTTGGAATTATGAAGTTGTTAAACATTTGGTTTTTTGTGTGTAAGAAGCTTACACTTAAAAACTCATCTTCATTAGGTTTATATACAAACTTTGTAGTGTAATCAGAAAATTTAAATTCATTATCTCTATCAAATTTAATATTCTTATCAATGATTTGATTTTCTTGATTATCATCAAATGTTTGAAAAACACGCATTGATAATTTATTAAAAGTAAATGTCTTTAAAACATCAGAAAAAGACCTTCTGGCAGAAAAAGATAGCGCCGTTTTTTTTGAAAAAGGAATGGTAAGAAGAGCATCTGCATGTGTCATATTCAAACCAAAGTTCCCCGTTATTTTACTTGGTATCTTCTCTGTAGTTTTAATATCAATTACACCCGATACTCTGTTTCCATACCTTGCACCTGTGCCGCTTTTAGAGAGGGTAATTTCTTTGGTAGTATATGGGTTAAATGCTGAGATCATTCCAAAGAAATGCCCAGAATAATACATTTTTATCCCGTCCCACAAAACTAAGTTTTGATTGGGTGTTCCACCTCTTATATATATTCCTGTAGCTGTTTCGTTGGGGCTTTGAACGCCAGGGATAATTTTTAAACTTTCTAATACATCTGGTTCAGTTAACCCTGGTAAAACGCCTAATTGTTTTGGAAGAATAGATATAGTTCCATCTCTTTTTTTATTAATACCAGAGGTAATATAGTTAGTTACGAGGACTTCCTTTAAAAGATTATATTCGTTTGATTTGGAGATTGAGCTTTTTGTTATATAATAATAACGTTCATTAACTTGATTAAAAATTAAAGCTGTTTGACGTTCAACTTCACTAATAAGATACACAAGTTCACATTCCTTTTTCTTAAAAGAGATATTTTTACCATTAATAACTTCAGTATTAAAAGAAAATTTTACTCCAAAATAGGTTTCTGTTTCTTTTAAAACATTTAATAAAGGAACATCAATAAAAGAAATGTCTACCTTTTCCTGAGAAAAAATAGACATCGCTAAGCATATAAAAAGTATACTTAATTTTATCTTCATTTACTTGTATGTCAATATAACTGAACTATTTTCCGCTAATTTATAAGAAATTTTCATAGGGGCAAAAACAGTTTGTAGCGCTATATCAACATCTTCATGTGTAAAAGTACCAGTAAAGCGTTGAGAGGTATCTATTTTTGAAGCGTCAAATTTTAATTTGAATTGATTTTCTAAAGCTTTTATTACTTGAAGTAGAGGAGTATTATTAAAAGAACTTTCTCCTTTTATCCAAGAAGGAAAAACATCTACAAATCCCCACTTTTCAATAGAATTACTATAATTTCTATAAGCTTTTCCCTTAGTTAGAATAATATCTTCTTTGTTTTTTGAGGTAACTTTTACCTTACCTTCATAACACTTAACTTCAAAATAGTTTTCTGAAGTATTTACAGTAAATTTTGTTCCTAGTACGGTTACATTACCTCCATTAGATTGTACAGTAAAAGATTCTCCTTTCTCCACTTCGAAAAAAGCCTTCCCTTTTAAAGACAATTCCCTTCTATCGTTCCAGTTTTGTTTTTTATATGTTATTGTAGATTTAGGTGATAGATGAGCTTTAGAGTTGTCAGGTAAAGTAATTGTTAGTTGTTCTCCATAATTTGTAGAAAAATTAGATGTACTGTTATTAAAGTATAAAAAGCTAATTAATAAAGCTATAGAAGCAACTGCACCGTATAACCAAGTAGGGATTAACTTCACCACTTTTTTGTTAGTTTTTACAAACTCTATATTTTCCGTAATTTTATTAAAAGCCTCCTTTTTATTGTAGGAGGGAGCTTTTAATAATAGCGAAGCATCATCAATAGCTTTGAATTGATGGTAAGCTTCAGTTTTTTGAAACTCTTTCAATTCTTCAGCTGATAGCTCGTTGGCTATCCATCTGGCTAAAAAGGTTTCATCTTTATAGTTTATATTCATTTTCTATATATTCGTGCTATTTGTATTAAAAACAAGTAGAAGACTAATTACCCTACCTAATACAAATATTATTTTTTGTTATACTTTACCTATTTGCTCCTTTAAGGTAAGCAGCGCTTTACTCATTCTTTTTTCTACTGCTTTCACAGAAACCCCAACAATTTCTGCAATTTCACTATACTTTTTTTTGTCTATTCTGCTAAGTAAAAAAACTTCTC
This sequence comes from Tenacibaculum sp. 1B UA, assembly GCF_033978845.1. Lineage (NCBI taxonomy): Bacteria > Pseudomonadati > Bacteroidota > Flavobacteriia > Flavobacteriales > Flavobacteriaceae > Tenacibaculum > Tenacibaculum sp. 1B UA. Next base: position 11,882 of record NZ_JAKVUA010000025.1, on the reverse strand, counting down.
GTTGTTTTTTTGGCAAGTCGGCAATTGCTTTTTTTAGCTTTATATGAAATTCCTCTTCTTCTAAAATAAACTGAGGTGTCTCATTAGTTTTACCAGAAGAAACGTTTTTTTTTTGATGCTCCAAAACAACCTTTTTGTGTGCTATATCGTTTAAAAAATGATTGTTGGCTACTGTATATAGGTAAGATTTGGCTTTTTCGAAAATAACTTTAGCGCAATTGCTCCATAACTTTATATATGCTTCTTGTACGATATCTTCAGCTTGCTGAGTATCGCCACATTTGTAATATATATAATTTCTCAATGTTTGTGAGTGTTGATTAAAAATTTCTTCAAAATTTTTTTGCTTACAAACAGATTTTAAGGGTTCTTTATTCATTTAAATCAAGTTCCTAATCGGTAGCAAATGTATGAAAATGTAATTAAGAGGTTAAAAAATTATTAATATAACTTAAAAATTGGTAATTTCTTATGTGCTTTTTCGTGATGAGGCGTTTTCTGATAAATCCAGTACAATTGTGCTTGCGAGTTTTTAGTAAAATCTCCCTCCAGTTTTAGCTTCTTAAGAAACTCTTCTCTTATTGAAGGATTATTATTTAAGAAATCTTCAGCAATATCTTCAAAAACATAAGCAGAGTACCCTTCTTTTTGTTGTAAAATAGTATCAAAAAAATTCCAGTTAAAAAAAGAATCTGTAGCTTCGGTTTCTAAGGTTTCAATAATATAACGTATTCCTGTTTGATTCGTTGGGATATAAATATCTCCCTTTTTAACGGAAATAGCTTTTTTATTTTTTGAGACTATAGTGTTATAGTGTAAATAATGACCTTCATATGGCATTTTTCGAGTATTGAAGTCTTTTATATGTTGAACTTCAATATTTAGTATAGTGTCTTTTTTAAAACGGATAAATTCAATTTTGTTATTTTTTAATCGCTCTACAACATCATGCCAACCTTGTTCTAATATATAAGCTTTTGGTATGGTAATTTCTTTGGTAGAAACAAAGTTGTTATAATAAGAAACTTTTTTATTGTAAGGCTTTGTCCTATCATAAAACAAACGTTTTCCGTTGGTAACTTTACTATCTATAAAAGTTCCTTTATATCCTTTAAAATCTAATACTGAAGGATTGTTGTTATCAACTTTAAAAGAGATAGGATATGTTTTTTTATTAATGATTTCTTCAACGGCTTTTTCTCGTAAATCTTTTATTTTAGTACTGTTTTCTTCAGAAAAGTCTAAAGTAGAGAGCAACAATTCATATGTTTGTTCTACTCGAATTTTGTATGGCTTCAACATATGAGTTTCAACCATTAATCCTAATGTGTTGAATAGGGTAGTGTAGCCAGTAGAATATCTAGGAGAATCAAAAAATTGCGACCAACCACTTTCAGGAGTGTTTCCCCAAACGTTTACGTATGGGGTAATAATAATATCTTTTTCTGCCAAAGACTGTTCTATTTTAGGACGCATTTTTGTTTCAATAAACTCACCAAGTTTTCCTCCTAATTTATTATGCTGAGTGAATAAATGAGTAATAGCATATTGGTAATCTGCTCCATTACTTACATGATTATCAATAAAAACATCTGGATTTATAGCATGAAAAATCTCAGCAAATGCGGCAGCGTTTTTGGTGTCTTGTTTAATAAAATCACGATTTAAATCAAAATTACGAGCATTTCCTCTAAAACCGTATTCTTTTGGACCATTTTGGTTGACTCTCGTATGTGAATTTCTGTTTAATGCTCCGCCAATATTATAGACAGGAATAACACAAATTAATGAGTTTTTGTATTTGCTTTTTAAAGAATCGTTTTGAACGATGTCTCTTAATAAAAGCATTGAAGCATCAATTCCATCAGATTCTCCCGGATGGATACCGTTGTTGATTAAAACTCTATTTTTTGAAGAACTTTTAAGTTCTTTGACGTCGATTTTCCCTTCAGTATTGAAAACAACTAAATGCAAAGGTTCCCCAATATCTGTAGTACCTATTTCAAACAAAGAAATTTCAGGATATACTTCAGCTAAACCTTCATAAAAAGAAATTACTTTTTGATATGTAGGTGTTTCTGTTCCGTTTGAGGTTTCAAACAGTGTTGTAAAATCTGTAATTTTTTTTGTAGGCTTTTGTTTACAAGAAACAGTTATTGTTAGAAATAGTACAAGTAGTTTTTTCAAAAGAAAGGCGTTTTTTAAGTTTAAATTCTAACAGCATCAGGTACTAGTCCTGTATAGTCACCGTCGTTTCTTATAACATCTCTTACAATAGATGAAGAAATATAGCTTTTTCCCGAAGAGGTTAGTAAGAAAACAGTTTCAATTTCAGAAAGTTTTCTGTTGGTGTGTGCGATAGCTTTTTCAAACTCAAAATCAGCAGGGTTACGTAAACCTCTTAAAATAAATTGAGCATCTTGTTCTTTACAAAAATTCACGGTAAGTCCGCTATAGGTAAGTACTTTTATTTTAGGTTCGTGTTTAAAAGTTTCCTCTATAAAACGCTTACGCTCTTCTAAAGAAAACATATATTTTTTATCTGCATTTACACCAATTGCGATGATTAATTCATCAAAAAGTGTAACGCCACGTTCAATAATATCTAAGTGTCCTAAAGTAATTGGGTCAAAAGACCCAGGAAAAATTGCTCTTTTCATTATATTTTGTCGTTTAAAGCCATTTCAATAGCATTTCCAAATAACTCCATTAAAGAAATACCTGCATGATTGGCTTGCTGTGGTAAAATACTAGCTTCAGTTAATCCTGGAACAGTATTCATTTCTATAAAATGTGGTTCATCGTTAACTAAAATATATTCAGAACGAGAAAAACCACGCATGTTTAAAATTTCATATACGCGTTTGGCAACTTCTTTAACTCTTTTTCTTTGAGAGTTCGTTAGACGCGCAGGGGTAATCTCTTGTGATTCTCCTTCATATTTTGCTTTGTAATCAAAGAAATCATTTTCAGAAACAATTTCGGTCATTGGTAATACTTTTGTTTCTCCTTTATATTGAATTACTCCTACAGAAACCTCAGTACCATCTAAAAAACTTTCAATTAATATTTCAGTATCTTCTTTGTAAGCTTTTTCTATAGCAGGAATTAGTTCTTCTTCTGTGTATACTTTTGAAATACCAAAACTAGAACCTGCCCCGTTTGGTTTTACAAAGCATGGAAGTCCTACTTTTTTTATAAAAGCATCACAGTCTATTTCATCACCTTTGTTAAGATAAATAGAAATGGCAGTTGCTATTCCGTATTGTTTTACCACGCTTAAGGTATCGCGCTTATTAAAGGTTAAAGCCATTTGATAGAAAGGGGCAGAGGTGTGTTTTAAACCAATAAGATCAAAGTAAGCTAAGATAACACCGTTTTCACCCGGTGTACCGTGAATAGCATTAAAAACACAATCGAATGTGATTTTTTGTCCTTCAATTTCAACTGAAAAATCTTTTTTATTTATCGGATGTTCCGCTTCATTATCGTCAACATATACCCATTTATCTTCTAAAATATGAATTTTATATGCGATATATGTTTCTGTATCAATATGTTTGTAAACTACATTACCACTTTTTAGAGAAATTCCTACTTCTGAGGAATAACCTCCCATAATAATAGCGATGTTTTTTTTCACTTCAAATGTATTTCAATTACTGTTTTTATCATTGTTTGCCTAAAATCCAACTGTTGGATTATACAAACTTACCAAAAAAACTCGTTTAAGACTTATTGAATTTAAAATAGTAATATTTTTACTGTAAATTTGTGCGATCTTACAAAAAAATGATATGAGTAATTTTACAGAAAAGTTTAAAGGTTTATTTCAATTTATTAAAAGTAAATCTTTTTTAAAAAACGTAATTATAGCAATTGTTTCGATACTTGTTTTTGTATTTGTTTTACAATGGTGGTTAGGAGTTACAACGAATCATAATCAAAAAATACAGGTGCCTAACTTGCACAAAATGTCTTTGAGTGACGTAGAGCAAAAGTTAGAAGAGTTGAACTTAGATTTTGTGGTAATTGATAGTGCTAGCTATAACCCAGATTATCCAAAGAAATCAATTATTGAACAAGATCCGGAAGCAGGTGATTTTGTAAAAGAAAAGCGTAAGATATACTTAACCTTGAATCCGTCAAAGTATAGAGATGTGGAAGTGCCTAATTTAAACGGACGTACAAGGCGTCAAGCAACAACACACTTACGTTCTATTGGATTTAAGGTAGGAACAAAAGTTACTTGGGTTCATGATATAGGAAAAGATGTGGTTCGTGGATTAAAATACAACGGACAAAAAATAGAACCAGGAACTAAGTTACCAAAACAAACAACCATCGACTTGATTTTAGGTGATGGTAATGGATACTAATTTTTTATAATTGATTGATGCAGGAAGATAACACTCCAGAGATAGAAAATGATGATTTATACGAACACCATAGGTTCGTAGCTACAGAAGGGCAAGTACCATTACGAGTAGATAAATTTTTAATGAATTTTATTGAAAATGCTACACGAAATAAAATACAGCAAGCAGCCAAGGCAGGAAATGTTTTGGTAAATGATATTGCCGTTAAGCCTAATTATAAGGTAAAACCTAAGGATGTTGTGAGAGTTGTATTAACATACCCACCTCATGAAAACTTATTAGTTGCAGAAGACATTCCTATTGATATAGTATATGAAGATGATGAAGTAATAGTAGTGAACAAACGAGCAGGAATGGTAGTGCATCCAGGTCATGGAAATTATTCAGGAACATTGGTTAACGGACTAATACACCATATTGAAAATTTACCTAAGAACTCAAATGAGCGACCTGGTTTAGTACATAGAATTGATAAAGACACTAGTGGATTGTTGGTGGTTGCTAAGACTGAATATGCAATGGCACATTTATCTAAGCAGTTTTTTGATCGTACCACGGAACGCTTGTATTATGCTTTAGTTTGGGGGGATATTGAAGAAGATGAAGGTACTATTGAGGGAAATATAGGACGTAGCTTTAAAAATCGCCTTCAGATGGATGTTTTCCCTGAGGGAGAACATGGTAAGCATGCAGTTACTCATTTTAAAGTGTTAGAAAGACTTACATATGTAACATTAGTGCAATGTAAGTTAGAAACGGGTAGAACGCATCAAATTAGAGCTCACTTTAAACATATTGGTCATACGCTTTTTAACGATGAACGTTATGGGGGAAATACTATTTTAAAGGGAACTACTTTTACTAAATACAAACAATTTGTAGATAACTGTTTTAAAGTGTTACCAAGACAAGCTTTACATGCAAAAACCTTAGGATTTACGCATCCAACTACTGGGAAGTTTCTAAAGTTTGATTCTGAAGTACCTGAAGATATTACCGCTTGTTTAGAGAAATGGCGTACGTATTCTGAACATTCTAAATTGGAAGAATAAAAACTTACTCAAAGGCAAAAGCTATATAAAATGAATTCATTTTATATAGCTTTTGTTTCGTTTTTCTTGTAAATCGACTCAATAATAAAACATAGACTAATAATACCAAAAGAAACAAATACACCTGTAAGGTTAGACTCTAGCTGCTGTTTAATAAGAATTACTAAGGCGATTGTACATAGAATACAACCTAATAAAGGAATTGCTTTATTAGAGTTTGTTTCTTTTGAAAGCTTAAAGCCTACGTAATTTACAATTCCGAAAATAAGGATAAACCCAACACTACCAGCAGTAGAAATACTTTCTAAATTTAATGTGTTAACTAATACTAGAGTTGCTATAGCGGTAATTAGTAATCCGATAGGTTGATTCCAAAATTTGGCTAGAAAATGATGTGGCAGTTCATTATCTTCAGCAATTTCATAATTTACTTTACTCCCCCCGTATAATGAAGCATTGATAGCGGAGAATGTAGAAATTAATGCAGCTATGGTTATGATAGTAAATCCTACTTGCCCTAACATTGGTTTAGCGGCTTCTGCTAGTACATAATCTTGTGCTTTCGCAATTTGATTGAATGGGAGAGAACCTACAGTAACAAGAGCAATGATAATGTATAATACAATTACAAATATTACAGAGTAGTAATAAGCTTTTGATATGTTTTTTTCAGGATTTAAAATATCGGGAGCAGCATTGGCTATTAACTCAAAGCCTTCATAGGCTACAAAAATAACCATACCACCAGCAAATAATTTGATAGGGTTTTCCCAGTTACTAATAGATAGTTGAGCCATATTAGTATTTCCTATTAGTCCATAAGCTCCGATGGCAATAAAACCAATAAGAATTATAAGTTTAATAACTACTGCGTATGATTCAATTTTTCCAACTACGGTAATGCTGTAGTAGTTAATAGCTGTAGCTATTATAATAATTGCACTAGCGTATATGTGAAAATTGATTGTTTTGTTTTGAGTTATTTCCCATAGGTTAGGAGCATAAGAGCCAAAAGCAGAAGCATATAACGAGAGCATGATAATATAACTAATCCATAAAAGATTATTAATAGCTCCACTAAAAATAGTTCTACCAAACCCTTGATTAATAAACTTTACAGTTCCACCTTTATCTGGATATTTTTTTGAAAGATGCACATAGCTGTATGAAGTTAGTAAAGCTAGTATTCCTGCAAGTAAAAAAGCAATAGGAGTTCCTCCTTTGGCAAGTAAAACAGCAAGACCTAAAACGGCAAAAATACCACCGCCTACCATACCACCAATTCCTATTGAAATTGCTTCTTTTAATCCTATTTTTTTGGACATAGTTAGTGACTGTTAGTTAATGTAACAGCCACTAAAGTACTTATTTATTTTGAAAAAAAAATTTGTAAGGCACAAGAAATAGTTTTAGGAGTAACTAGTTACTTAAAACCAAATTTCATTAGATTTTGTTAATATAACTGGAGTTTTTCCTGTTACTAATATTGTTTGCTCGTGTTGTGTTACATAACCTCCCTTATTTCCAACCAAAGTCCACCCATCTTGTAATTCAACAGCTATAGTTGAGTTTGTAGAGATAAAAGTTTCAATTGCCACCGTAGTATTTTTTCTAAATCGCTCTCGGTTAGTTTTTACTCTATAGTTTAAAATATTTTCTGGTTCTTCATGTAAACTTCTTCCAACTCCATGTCCCGCTAGGTTTTTAATTACTTTAAAGCCAAATTTTTTGGCTTCAGTTTCTATTAAATACCCTATGTCAGCTATTTTAACACCTCCCTTTATATTATTTATAGCTTTCTTTAAGATGTTTTTAGATGCATCTACAAGAGGTTGGTGATTGTGAATGTCTTTACCTAGTACAAATGAACCTCCATTGTCTGACCAAAAACCATTTAACTCAGCAGAAACATCAATATTAATTAAATCTCCTTCTTTTAGAATTTTTTTATCAGAAGGAATTCCGTGAGCTGCTTCTTCATTTACACTAATACAAGTATAGCCAGGAAAGCCATAAGTTACATATGGAGCAGATTTAGCTCCGTAACTTTTTAAAATTTCACCACCATATTCGTCGAGTTCTTTGGTAGACATTCCAACTTTAGCATATTTTCTCATTAGCTTAAGAGTTAGTCCAACTACTTCACTAATTTTTTTCATTCCAATAAGCTCTGATTCTTTTGTTATTGACATTTTATTTTTTTGAATTAAGACTTCTCTATATTTTTAAGAAGTATAAGTAAGTTTTTATAGAGTAACAAAAGTACTAAAAAGTATAGTGTATTCGTATTTCATGTTTGTTTTCAAATAGTTACTATTCAATAGTAGGTTTAATTGTTCTCTACAATTTGATCTCCTCGATAAGTATGATTTTTATCCTTATATAGTAAAGAGTGTTTCTTATTTACTGGTCCAAAAGTAGCCACATCAGCATCTTTTAATAGCTTCCCATAAACGAATACATGGTTTTTATCTTTTGAGTAAAAAGATGTTTCAAAAATACTAAAGGTGTTTGGGTCAGCTTTTTCAATTATATCTCCGTGATAGAATACATGATTTTTATCTTTTGAATACGGAAATTGAATTATTTCAAAAGATGAAGCATCAGCTTTTTTAACCCTTACTCCATCATAAATAACCTTATTATCAAATAATAGAAATTTATCTTTTAAAATAGTTAAATCATCGATGTTTTGATAAGGTATTGAGATTAAAGAATCTACTATTTTACCATTTTGATACTCTTGAAAATCATAAATATTGTTTTTGTCGGCAATATATCTATTGTTGATTTTTTTGGTTGTGGTAGGATCTATTGTTAATGCTAATAAATCATAATTTTTTAACGAGTATACTTTATTTTTATCTTTAACAAAGTTATTATTTATAATTGTAAATGAACTATAATCTACATCAATAGGAACATAATTATAAAAATAATGTTTGTTGTCTTTAGACCAATCGCTATCCATTTTTTGGAATGTGCTAGGATTAGCTTTAGCAACTTTCCATAAATGCCTTTTCTCTTGATTTGTTTGTGAAAAGTCGTGAGGTAAATAATTTAAAGCTCTATATACATGGTCTTTATCAAAACAGATGTAATTGTCATCATCAACATAAAAAGTAGCAACATCTACCTCGTTGTCTATAATATGAGTTTTGAAGTATAAGTGATTTTTGTCTTTTCCAAAATCTCTTCCTAAGACTTTGAAGCTCTCAACATCTGCATTTATTTTGGTATTACCCAGTTCAAACCAATTTCCCATAGGAGAATAACAGATGTTACTTTTTGATTTTGAATAGTAATAGGAGTCTGAAATAGATTTATCTACAGGACCTGCAAAAGGACTACAAGCTTGAGAGATAATTGCCATTATAAATAAGAATACCTTTAGAAGAGGAGAATGTTTAGCTCGTGTAATTTTTTTAATTATAGAATTCAAAACAAGTATAATTATGATTGTTGATAAATATGGGTGGTTTGTAATTAAGTTCATTAAATAACTATATAATTAGTGTTTGTAACTTAAATAACTTTTATTTTTCGTAATAGTTGTATCCAATAAGCTTAATAAGTTTTTGTATTTTTTCTTTATCTGTAATTTTATGTAAAATAAAAACATATTCGTCTGATTGAGTATCTATAAAACCTAATTGAAGGTTATTTTGTCTTAAAGGCCTGTCGAAATCCTCAAAAACATTATCAAAAGAAATAGATGCATTTTTTGTATAATCATTAGGACTGGGTAAGTCAATAGATAAGTTATAATTATCTTTTAATGTTGATTTTAAAAACCATTCTAAATCTTTAATATCAGCTTTCCAGTCTAATCGTATTATAAACGAAATATCGTCATCTTCTAAAAGGTCTATTAGATAATTAAGTGTTGTAAAATATTCACTGTCATTATCATAGTTTTTAAGGTTTTTTATATGATTTAAAACACATTCTTTTTTGTTTAAAACACATGTTTCTACCAGTTCTTGGTATGCTTCTCGTTGAATATTGTTTATAGATGGACGCTCTTTTTTTGTGTTTACTTTTTTATTTGATTTTTTTTCTCTTTTTAAATTTTCTTCTACGAGTTTAATGAGTTCTGAGAAACTAGCTTCTACTTTAGTTATAATTTTTAAATCAGAAACAGGTTTATGCATATCTGGAATATGAAACCATTTTACATCTTTCCCACCATTACATTTTCTTATTTCAATTTGGTTTTCAATTCTAACAATAAAATAAAACTCTGTAGGGAAGTTATAATCTTCGTAATCATAAAATATGATTGAATTTGGAATATAAACTTTACGTTTGCTTGAATTATATTCAATATCGTCGGTATATAAAAGTAACGTTTTAAAAACCTCTTTTTTAGAATTAGTAAACTCAATTTTTTTTGGAAAGTTTTTTGGAATAATTGTATTTTCAAATATGTACTTGAAAGAATTGATATTAAGAATAGCTGATTTAAACGATTTTCCATGTAGTTTTTTTTCGTCGTAATATATTCTTGCCATATTAATTATTTTATTTGGAAGTTTATTGGGTTGGTTACCAGTGGTTTTTAAGGTTTTGTATAACAAAAAACGAGGATAGATTAATTTTCCAAATTAATTGTTTTTTCTATTACATAAGTATATGAAACTTTACTATTTGTTATTAATTTAGGGTTTGTCAATCCACTTTCCCTACTGCTTATTCGAATTTTTAAATAATCAGCAATTGTTAAAGAATCTTCATAAAACAATTTTGGTACTTTGTAGCTTCCATTTTTAGTATTTATAGTATGATGAATTGTTGATTCTGCATATCTTCCTCCCGAGTGCGTATTTGGTTTATCTTTTTGATGTACTAGTTTCCATAATTCTACATTTGCTGATATATTATTAGTTTTCCAGTCTAGTACGAAGTCTTCATCTAAAGGTATATTTTTTGGAAAATTGAATTCTGATGTTATTTTACTAGGCTTTATATAAGCTATTGGATATCTAGTGCTGTCTGGTAAAATTATTTCAAAGTAGTAGGATTCTCTTCGTACTAGATTATCTGTCAAATAAACAGGATATTTATCGTAATAATTTCCAGTTCTAACAAACAATTTTAATGGTTTTCCGTTTAATACAACCTTTATATTTTCGTTAATAATTCTTTTTTCACCATTAGATATATAAGCATTAATTTTATTCAACGATGTTTCTTTAATACCATCTTCAATCAATATTTCAACTTGTATATTTGAAATGTTATTAGCTTCTTTTTCTGAAAGTGTAGTTGTATTACAGCTTTGAAAAAGTAATAACATAAATATTATATTGCAGTATTTCATTATAATTAAAGTAAACTTGTTTAGGAAATAAGAAAAGGAAGTTGACAGCAATTTTATTCTTTTTTATTAAGCGTTAGCCAAGATAAAACAAAATAAAAAACCGTACAAAAATGTACGGTTTAAAGTAGTTTGTTTTTCTTTAAAAGTAACCATACAACTTATTTTACTTCTTTTTAAGCCTCATATCTTTAACCTGAAACTAAATTACATTATAAAATAAAAGCCCTCTTGAGGGCTTATTTATATCTTGTTTTTGTGAAATTAATAGCTTGTGCAACGGTTACCATTATTGTAAATAGTTTTATTTAACTTTCACACATATAATATTACTTTCAATATCTACTGTATGTAGTGTGTTGTATAACTCAATAATTTTGTTCTTTTCTTCGATGCTATAACTAGCATAATTATTTAATATAAAATCACTATTCGCATCATATTTAGTTTTGTGTCCGTACATTTTAATTTTTACACAAGCAGTATCTGAATTTTGAGAATTTTCACCACAATAATTTAAGTGTTCATTAGAAAAATCAAAAGACTTTTCACTGTTTGCTTCAATGGTTATAAAGTCAGAAATAGAGGCATAATGTTTCGGTGGGTCTTCATCATAAAAACTTACTTCTGAAATACAAGATGTTCCTTCAAACTCATTCTCAATAGAAGCATAATATTTCCCTGGTCTAAAATTAGGGTCAGAAGAAGGTTTAACAATGGTAATTTTAGAATTGCTGTTATTTATAATTTTAACATTTAATGTTAATAGTCCTTTCCTCCAAATATAATTTTCATTTGGCTTTTCTATGATTATAAAAATTTCTTCTTTATCGGTAGAACTACTTGTCTTTTTAATAGATGAACAACTTGTTAATGTTAAAGTTAACAATAATAATATAATTAAATTCTTTCTTGTACTCATTGTTTTAAATTATTTACAACGTGTTTGTATATGGTTTGTTGCGTGGTTTAGCACGTAATTTAGCAAATAAAAACCGAATAGAAAATCCGCGAGGACTTTCGTAAGTAGGCTATAACTAGCAATGAATTATACACGGCTTAAGTTTGTAATTCATTAAATTAGAAACATAAACAGAAAGAACAAAAGAGAGGATTAAGGTTATTATATAC
>NZ_JAKVUA010000024.1:0-43435 GCF_033978845.1 Tenacibaculum sp. 1B UA | reverse complement strand
ATATTTTTTGTAACACTTTCAATATTCTTTCGTAATTTGCATTTAAGTTGTTCATTGTTAATGTTTTGTAGTTAAAACAATTTACTGATTATCAGTAAGATGAACAATTTTTTTATTTTAAATCATAATGCACAACGGGTTATTAGATTTAATCTTTTAGTAACAGCCTTTCAAAAACACCAGAATTCGTATTATCCACCACTTTCCAATTATAAATTTTAGAGAGTTGGTAAATCTTCGATAATTCTTCAAACAAACGAGTTTTAGCATCTTCTTGTAGTTGAGATACAGTTATTGTCGATTTAATCTTTTCAATCGCTTTAGCATTCAACTTATTCAGTTCTTGTTTAGAAAAGGTATTAAACTGACTCTGCTGTAAATCAAAATACTTAATATCAGGAGATATAACGAGTTCTTCTTCAGGAATTTTATTAATGATGATTTGTTTACCAATACTGTCTATCTGGATTTCTAATTCTGATAAATCATAACCTACCTCAACTTTAGCATTTACAGAAAGCATTGCTTTCTTTTCAAATGTAAGGTATCCATAAAAATATTTTCTTGCATCCGTAAAGCTGTACAATTCAGAGAAATTTCCTTCTGAAACCACTAACTTACTTAGGTTTTGAATTCCGTTTAATACTACTTGAATTTCTTCTTGCTCGTACTTTTCTTCCTTCTTTTCATACCATAATTTTGCAATTAAAAATCCTAATACAAAGACAGCAAGATATTTTAATAAACGCATCGTTTTCTTTTTCTATAAATATAGGAAAAGTATCTAAAGTACTTTTATGAAGCTTGTTTTGTTTCTTCTTCTTTAGGAAATGCTTGCTTATTAAATAAAAATAGTAAAGCTACTCCTATCGTTATCCAAGAATCTGCACCATTAAAAATAGCATTAAAAAAGGTAAAACTTTCCCCTTCGTAAATAGGAAAGTATAACATATCTACTACTTTTCCGTGAAATAGTTCTCCGTAAGGATTATCTGAAAAAAGTGTTGCCACGTTGTGGTATGAAGAATCAAAAATAATTCCATAAAAAACAGAATCGATAATATTACCTACTGCTCCTGCTAAAATTAGCGCTATCGCAATGATAACAGCTGTATGCGCTTTTTTCTTGATAGATTGCCACAACCAATACACAATACCTGTAACCGCAATAACTCTAAATAAGGTTAAAAACAGTTTTCCTGCTTTACCCCCAAATTCAAAGCCCCATGCCATTCCATTGTTCTCCGTAAAATGGATTCTAAACCAATCATTGAAGACAACAACTTCTTCACCTAATTGAAAATGTGTTTTAATGTAAATTTTACTAATTTGATCAATCAAAATTGCCAGAATTACAGTAAGTATTGCGATGTGTTTTTTAGACATTTTTTCTATTTAATGGAAACAAAAATAAGAAAACTATTTTTATGTTTTTCTTCTGATTTTTAGAAAGAAAAGACCAATAGTCCTTTAGACATATTGGTCTTTAATATATGGTTAGATAAAAGATATTATCCTTTTAACCAAACTTTTCTTAGTTCTCTTTGTTCTTGTGTTGCTTTTGGGTTTTCTTTTAAGCTAGTTCCTTTTGTATACGACTGCGTTAAGGTTGTTTTAATAACCACCTCTTTACCATCTCTTTCTAATTTTACTTCAACTTTGTTTCCTGGTTGCCACATAAACATTTTAGTAAAAATTTGGTTTGCGTTTTCCTTTGTTATAGCTGCTCCATCTACTTCTTTGATTGCATCATTAGATTGTGCTCCATTTTCAGCCCAAAAGCTGTTGTCTTTTACAGCTTCTGTAAATCGGATAGTTTTTGTTGCTTTATCTGCTCTCACAATCATAGCTCCATTATTTTGGATATAATTTGTTTTCACTTTTGATTCATCTAATACTAATCCTGCTTTAGCAAAAAACTCATTATAATTAATTGGTGTACCTCCTACTACATGTGTGTTTAAAAAAGTTCCTATTGATGGATATGTCATTTCAGTAATTTCTTCAATTAACTTATCATCTTCAAATGGTTTGTTTTTCCCATATTTTAATGACAACTCTTTCATTAATGATAACACACCTCTATTTCCATTACTTTCTTCACGCATTAAAATATCAATACACATCCCTATTAAAGCTCCTTTTTGATACACATTGTAATACTGAGAAGCATAAGGCTCGTCTAATACATTTTCACTCATTTTAGTAAAACTCATAGCGTCATTCATAGAAGATGCAGTTTTAATTTTACCCATAATTTTACTGTAAAATTCATCTTCTGTTACCAAACCTTGATTTACTTGAAATAATGTAGCAAAGTATTCTGTAATTCCTTCATACATCCATAAATGCTTAGAGAATGTTGGCTGGTTGTAATCGAAGTAATGTACGTCTTCTGAATGTACACTTAACGGAGTTACAATATGAAAAAACTCATGAGAAACTACATCTATCATACTTTTTGCCAACGCTTCATCTGGTATTGCTTCTGGTAACACTACTACGGTTGATGTATGGTGTTCTAAGGCCCCAAATCCTTTAGGTGCTTTTTCTGTTCCGTCAGATAGGTATAAGTAAATATCGTAACGTGCCGTACTGTTGATGCTTCCTAAATATGCTTTTTGCGCTTGCATCATTTTTTCCATCACAGCTTTAATTTTTTCAGCTGAGTGTTTTTTGTTTGGAGAATATACACTTAACACAATTTTAATATCTCCTACTTTAAATTCTTCAACATCTAGGTTTCCATAAAACATAGGATTGTCAGTAATATCAAAATAACGTGGTGCAAAATAACTTGAAGTTAAGGTTGAACCGTCTTCACTTGTTTTTGTTCCTACTTCTTGTAAAGCGGAAGTTCTTTTAAATTTAGTAGGCGAAACAACATCTAACTTATATTGACTGTTTTTTAAAGAATCAAAGTATCCTACAAATCCGTGAAGGTTTAATACATAATTGGTAGGCTCTATATTGGTTCCTGCTGGTGAAAATGGGGTCTCTCCTCCAATTCCTCCTGAGACTTCCATATCAAAAGTATCATTTACTAAATACGTTACTTTATCTAATTTTTCAGCATTGGTAATTTCCCAAGTATTGGTATCAACTTTTGTAGCTTCTAATTCATTTCCTTCATAATCTAAAGCCTTAAAGCTGTCTACATATTTACCAAAATCACTCACAGAGTATGTTCCTTGTACAACTCTTGGTAGTCGATATGTTACCTTTTCAATTGTAAACCTACCTGGGTTAACAGTTACTGGTACTTTATCATTGTCAACTTTTGTTAAATCTAAGGTTGCTGCTATTGGGGTTTGAACAGCTAAATCGTTTGTTGTTTTTTTTGTGGAATTACAGCTTATTAATAACAATACTGCAATGGCTGCGGTTAGTATACTTTTGTTCATTTCTTAGTTTTTAATTAACCATTAGACAAAGTAACTTATATTTTGTTACGTGTAGCTATTATAAAATTTTGTTAATTACTCTAATTCTACGTTTATGTTAGCATGAATAGAGCTTATAGTAAGTATTTTAGAAGTAAATGTTATTTCTTTAGAAAATGGAGATATTTTTCTTTCTCCATTTATAAGGATTGTTCCGTTGTTAGTTTTTAACCCCAAACTTGTTTGTTTATCAATATTAGCAAAAACATTGCCTTGGAAAAGATCTATACTTGAGTTTCCTTTAATTGTGTTTAACTTTATATTTCCTCTTTCTATATAGATATTTACATCTCCTTTATAACTTTTTGAAGTTACTCCAATCGTTCTTCCATGAATGCTTATATGTTTATTTTTGGGAACTTTTATAACTGCTCTTGCTCTTTCTAGTCTCCTCGTTATATATTTTCGAAAGACTTCATTTTTTAATGCTGGAATATTTAACTCAAATGTTATTGTAAAAACTTTTCCTTCTTTTTTAAATAATATATTATGTGTATGTGGGTTTTCATCTAATAAAACTACTTCGAGTTGTTCATCTTTTGAATTTTCAATTACAATATCGTCCAAACCGTAAGTAACGACTTCGAGTTCGTTTGCTAACATTTTTCTTTTCTGTATTATTTTTTCTTGACAGTAAAGAAAATGAACACTTAGCATAAGTAAAAACAATAGATATTTTTTCATACAAAAAAAGCCTCTAAAAGAGGCTCTGTTTATTTTTAACTTTAATACGTTATTGTTTGCGTTTTGCTTCAATACTTAAAGTAGCATGTGGTACTAACTTTAAGCGTTCTTTTTGAATTAGCTTACCTGTAACTCTGCAAATACCATAGGTTTTATTTTCAATACGAACTAAGGCATTTTTTAAGTCACGAATAAATTTTTCCTGACGTATGGCTAACTGCATATTTGCTTCTTTAGCCATCGTATCTGACCCTTCTTCAAAAGACTTAAATGTTGGCGACGTATCATCAGTTCCATTATCTGAACCGTTTTTATACGATGCTTGTAACAATTTTAAGTCTTCTTCAGCTTTTTCAATTTTCTTTTGAATGATTTCCTTAAACTCTAGTAAATCACTATCTGAATATCTTATTTTAACATCATCCATAATGCTATATTTTTTCAATTAACATTCTACTTTTAATGGTATCAAACTCAATTTCTGTACCATTCTTTAAATCATCAACAAAAACTAATTCGTTTGTTAATGTTTCTGTCTTAATGTAGTTTTCATTTGCTAATACCGATTCTTCTAAATCGTTCGCTTGTAAAATGGTTAATTTTATTTTATCGGTTACTTCTAAACCTGTGTCTTTTCGTGCGTTTTGAATTCTATTAATTAATTCTCTTGCCACACCTTCTTTTCTTAAATTATCGTTTATCGTAACATCTAAAGCTACTGTTAACCCTTCTGCATTTGCTACCAACCAGCCTTCGATATCTTTTGATGAAATCTCCACATCTGCGGTTCCTAAAGTAATCATTTTATCATTAACTTTTACAGAAATTTCACCATCTTTTTCAATTTTAACGATATCTTCTTGTGTAAAGTTTTGAATTTGATTTGCTATCAGCTTCATTTCTTTCCCAAATTTAGGTCCTAAAGCCTTAAAATTTGGTTTGATTTGTTTTACCAAAATTCCTGAAGCATCGTCTAATAATTCTATCTCCTTAACGTTAACTTCTGATTTTATTAAGTCAGCTACTGCTAAAATTTCTTCCTTCTGCGTTGCATCCAGTACAGGAATCATTATTTTTTGTAGCGGTTGACGTACTTTAATTTTCTCTTTAGCTCTTAGAGATAGAACTAACGAAGAAATGGTTTGTGCGTTTTCCATTTTACGCTCTAATGACTTATCTACTAAATCAGCATTGTATTTTGGAAACTCTGCTATATGTACACTTTCAAAACTTTCTTTTCCTGTAGCATTCACTAAATCTTTATATAAACGATCCATAAAGAAAGGAGCTACTGGAGACCCTAATTTAGCTACCGTTAACATACAGGTGTATAACGTTTGGTATGCAGAGATTTTATCTTGTGCATACTCTCCTTTCCAGAAACGTCTTCTACATAAACGTACATACCAGTTACTTAAGTGATCTTGTACAAAATCAGAAATAGCTCTGGTTGCCTTAGTAGGCTCATATTCAGCATAAAATTTATCTACTTTTTGAACTAAGGTATTTAATTCAGATAAAATCCAACGATCAATCTCTGGTCGTTCATTAATAGCTATTTCAGCTTCGCTATACGTAAAGTTGTCAATATTTGCATATAGAGAGAAGAATGAATAGGTGTTATATAAAGTTCCGAAGAACTTACGTTTCACCTCTTCTATTCCTGCTAAGTCAAATTTTAAGTTATCCCATGGATTTGCATTTGAAATCATGTACCAACGCGTTGCATCTGGACCATATTCTGACAATGTAGTAAACGGATCTACTGCATTTCCTAAACGCTTCGACATTTTTTGCCCGTTCTTATCTAACACCAATCCGTTAGACACTACATTTTTATATGCTACTGAATCGAATACCATCGTTCCAATTGCGTGTAAGGTATAGAACCATCCACGAGTTTGATCTACTCCTTCAGCAATAAAGTTCGCTGGATAGCTTTCTTTATTATCGATGAGTTCTTTATTTTCAAACGGATAATGCCACTGTGCATACGGCATAGAACCAGAATCGAACCATACATCAATTAAATCGCTTTCGCGCTTCATTGGTTTTCCTGATGCCGAAACTAAGATAATTTTATCAACTACATTTTTATGTAAGTCGATTTTATCATAGTTATCTTCAGACATATTTCCTACTTCAAAATCAGCAAAAATATCTTCAGACATTATACCTGCATCAACTGACTTTTGAATCTCTTCTTTTAATTCAGCTACAGAACCGATACAAACTTGCTCTGTTCCATCTTCAGTACGCCAAATTGGTAATGGAATTCCCCAAAAACGAGATCGTGACAAGTTCCAATCATTCGCATTTTTTAACCAGTTACCAAAACGTCCTTCTCCTGTTGATTTTGGTTTCCAATTAATAGTTTCATTTAAATCGAACATTGTATCCTTTACATCGGTTACTTTGATAAACCAAGAATCTAATGGATAGTATAAAATTGGTTTATCGGTACGCCAACAGTTCGGATAACTGTGCACATATTTTTCAACCTTAAAGGCTTTGTTTTCTGTTTTTAGTTGAATCGCTAGCTCTACATCTATCGATTTCTCTGGTGCTTCTCCGTCGGCATAGTATTCGTTTTTCACATACTTCCCTGCAAACGCTCCCATTTCTGGTCGAAATTTCCCTTGTAAATCTACTAAAGGAACTGGGTTCTCATTTTCATCTAATACTAACATTGGTGGTATTTCCGGAATTGCTTGTTTGGCAACTAACGCATCATCAGCTCCAAACGTAGGTGCAGTATGTACAATACCTGTACCATCTTCTGTTGTAACAAAATCACCGGTAATTAGTCTAAACGCATTTTCTGGATTTTGATATGGTAAAGCAAATGGTAATAATTGTTCATATTTAATACCTACTAAATCTTTTCCGATAAATTCTTTTACAATTGCATAAGGAATTTGCTTATCTCCTTCAGTATAATTTGCTAATTCAGCTACATCTTCTACTTGATTAAACTTCTTCCCTGCAAATTGTTTTGACACTAAGTTTTTAGCCAACACAACTTGAATTGGCTCAAAGGTGTATTGGTTAAATGTTTTTACTAAAACATACTCAATCTTTGGACCAACAGTTAATGCTGTGTTTGAAGGAAGTGTCCACGGAGTTGTTGTCCAAGCTAAAAAATGTATATCTCCTTCGACTTGTAAAAATTCTGGTAAGGTTTCTTTGATTGTTTTAAACTGAGCTACTACTGTAGTATCTGTAACATCTTGATACGTTCCTGGTTGATTTAACTCATGCGAGCTTAATCCTGTTCCTGCTTTTGGGGAATACGGTTGAATCGTATATCCTTTATACAGTAAATCTTTATCATAAATTTGCTTTAACAACCACCAAACCGATTCCATATATTTTGGTTTATAAGTAATATATGGATCTTCCATATCTACCCAATATCCCATTTTTTGAGTTAGGTCATTCCAAATATCAGTGTAACGCATTACCGCTTTTTTACAAGCTTCATTGTACTCTTCAACCGTAATTTTGGTTCCAATATCTTCTTTGGTGATTCCTAATTCTTTTTCAACCCCTAATTCTACAGGTAAACCGTGTGTATCCCAACCTGCTTTACGCTTAACTTGGTATCCTTTTTGGGTTTTATAACGACAAAAAATATCTTTAATGGCACGTGCCATTACGTGGTGAATTCCTGGTAAACCGTTTGCTGAAGGTGGTCCTTCAAAAAACACAAATGGTTCGTTTCCTTCACGTGTAGTAATACTTTTTTCAAAGATGTTGTTTTCTTCCCAATAGTTTAATATTTCTTCTGCTACTTTTGGTAAATCCAATCCTTTGTATTCAGTAAACTTCTTACTCATTTTGTCGGTTTATTAATTGAATGTGCGAAATTACGTATTTTCTTGTAATTGTTGAATTTGAGATATAAAAAAACACCTCAAAATTGAGGTGTTTTTGATACTTTATAAGTTATAATTGTTATTTTTTAACTATATAAAAATAAGATCTTCTATTTTTTTGATGCTCTTTTGTAGAGCATTTTGTTGTTTCATCACAATCGTTTAATAGTTTTTCTTCACCATAACCTAGTGCTTTTTCTATTCTTTCTGAAGATATCCCTCTAGAAACAATGTAAGCTTTTGTTGATTTTGCTCTTTTATCAGATAGCTTTTTATTGTATTCTTTCGATCCTCTACTATCTGTGTGTGATTCTATTCTAATTATCATTTCTGGGTGATTTTTCATTACCGAAACAATATGTTCTAACTCATATTCTGCATCTTTTCTTATTGCATACTCATCAAAATCAAAATAAATAGGGTTAATCACAATTTGATCTTCTATAATCAATGGTTTTAATGATAAGTTTGTAGTAACAAGCTGTTTATTTACATCAAGGGTTTGTAATTGTTTTGTGTCTGCTTTATAATCTTCTTTTTCTGCAACAACAATATAGTCTTTCTCACAATCAACCTCAACAAAAGTATACGCTCCATTTCTTCCTGTTATTTTTTGCGCTAAAACCTTACCTTCAGCATTAATTAATTTGACTGTTACTCCTGATATTGGCTTGTCACTATTTTCTTCTGATACTACACCTGTTATATCTTCTTTACAATTATATAAAATAAAGCTATAGATGTCATCATCTCCTTTTCCTTCTTTTCTATTAGAAGAGAAGAAACCTTTATTTCTTTCATCGTCTACCACAAAAGCAAAATCGTCATACGATCCATTTATTGGAGCACCTAAATTATTTGGTTTTTGATAAGTACCTGAATTATTTTTTGATTCAAAAATATCAAGGGCTCCTAAACCTAAATGTCCGTCTGAAGCGAAATACAAGGTATTGTTTTTAGCTATGAAAGGAAACATTTCTCTTCCTTCAGTATTTATTTCTTTTCCTAAATTTACTGGTTCTCCGTAAATGTTATTTTCTAAAAGTGCTACTTTGTATATGTCTGTTTTTCCAAAACCATTTGGCTTATCTGAAATAAAATACAATGTTTTCTCATCTGGACTTAAAGTTGGGTGCCCTACAGAATAATTATCATTATTAAATGGAAGTTCCTTTATGTTTCCCCACTCTCCGTTTTCAAACTCTGCTTTATATATTTTAAGATATGCTATTTGATTATCTCCTCCTTCTAATTTCTTCCCATTAAAATTTGTTCTGGTAAAGTACATTGTTTTACCATCTGAAGTAATTTCAGCATTAGATTCGTGATATTGTGAACTTAATGATGAAATTATTTCTTCTTTTTCTAAATCTATTATTTGTTTTTCTTCATTATAAACTTCATTTGCTTTGTAGATGTTTAAATGCGGTTGGTTGTTCCATTTATATAGTTTGTCATTTTCTCCAACAGGTTTTGTAGAAGCAAAATAAAGCTCATTACCATAGGTAAACCCACCAAAGTCAGAATACTGAGTATTGACTGAGAGATTGGTTATATTTACAAATGTTTTCTTTTTTCCATTACTATATTTGTTAAAATAACCTTCATTTTTCTCTAAAGCTTGCCCTCTTGAATCATTCTCTTTAATTTCACTAAACTTTAAAAGCCATTTATCAGACTCTTTAATTTTACCATTACTTTTTAAAGATTGTGCATATCTAAAAAAATATTCTGGCGAAGTCATACTTTCATAGTTATCCATTAAAAGTTTATACCATTTTTCGGCCTCCAAAAACTCTGAATTATAATAATGAGAATCTCCTAAACGACTAATAACTTCGTATGATTCATTTCCTTTATCATAAATTTTCTCGTATAATTCTGCCGCTTTCTTATAAGCAAACTCTTCAAAATATTTGTCAGCCGTATACTTTCTTTGCCCTAAACAAATACCACTAAAAAAAATAAACAATACTACTAACTGTTTTCCCATATCTTCTATCTTTTGTAGTTAAACAACACTAAAAACATTCATTTTTTTGAAATTTTAGCTTATTCCTCGTTCTTTTTTAATTTGTTCATAAGCTGCTTGTATTTTTTGAAATTTTTCTTTGGCTCCTTTTCTATGCTCCTCTCCTAAATTTTGAAGCTTATCTGGATGGTATTTTTTTGCCATTCTACGATAAGCTTTCTTTACCTCATCGTTAGTAGATTCTTTTGTTATT
The DNA here is from genome assembly GCF_033978845.1 of Tenacibaculum sp. 1B UA. Taxonomy (NCBI): domain Bacteria; kingdom Pseudomonadati; phylum Bacteroidota; class Flavobacteriia; order Flavobacteriales; family Flavobacteriaceae; genus Tenacibaculum; species Tenacibaculum sp. 1B UA. The sequence goes on along the minus strand of NZ_JAKVUA010000024.1, from coordinate 33,205 downwards.
TCAAGTATTTTATAAGCTCCATCAGACTCATCATAAAACATTGCTTTTATTGATGAGTAATCATATTCGTTGATATATAAATAGCTTGCTATTTTTCTAATTTCTTCTTCCTCTACACTAGTTACTTGCCCATCTGCTTTTGCTATTCCAAACAAAAAATGTAATAATTGTAATCGTGTAGCATGTGACATATACTGACGTATTTGTAAACAAACTTGTCGTGTAGATACTTGTTTCTTAATAATGCCATTGAATAATTTAAATGCATGATTTGCTCGTTCTTTACCATACATTTTTACAAAATACATACGAACATAGTCCAGTTCACGCCTATCTATTTTTCCGTCAGATTTAATAACTACCGAAGCTAATATTAGCAGGCTTATTTCAAAATCTCCTGACGTGGCTCTTCCTCTTCTTGGTTGACCTCCTGTCTTTTTTTGATATTCTTGCTGTTCTTGTACGAAATCTTCTACAGAAATTCCATCAATAAAACTTCCTACAGCAAACCCTATAACAGCTCCTATTGGACCTCCTAATGTAAAGCCAGCTCCTGCTCCAAGCCATTTTGCAAATTTTCCCATTGTTTGTTTTTTAGAGGCCACAAAGATAAAACATTACCAATCTATCTCCATACATATTTCAAGTTGATTGTTGCCACGAAAAGAAGTATCTTTGCCTTAAATTTTAATTCAAAAATATGTATCCAGAAGAATTAGTAAAACCAATGCGTGATCAATTAATTGACGCTGGTTTTGAAGCTTTATATACTGCTGAAGATGTTGACAATGCTTTAGCCAAAGAAGGAACTACGTTAGTAATGGTAAACTCTGTTTGTGGGTGTGCTGCAGGTACTGCAAGACCTGGTGCTATTGCTTCTTTAGGAGCAGATAAAACTCCAACAAACTTAACTACAGTTTTTGCAGGTGTAGAAAAAGAATCTACAGCGAAGGCAAGAGAATATATGATTCCTTTCCCTCCATCATCTCCTGCAATTGCTTTATTTAAAGATGGTAATTTAGTACACATGTTAGAGCGTCATCATATTGAAGGTCGTTCTGCACAAGCTATTGCGCAAAATCTAGCCGCTGCTTACGACGAGTTTTGTTAATTTTTATTTAGAACAAAACCTATTAAAATAAAAAATCCAGCAGTTTGCTGGATTTTTTTATACTTTCTTAATTACATTGGTTACAACTCCCCAAATGATAAAATTATTTTCTTCTGTAATTTTTATGATTGGGTAATTTGGATTTTCAGGCTGCAACCAAACTTCACTATCTTCAACTCTTAATCGTTTTACGGTAAACTCTCCATCTAAAAAACACACTGCTATTTTATTATTGGTTGGCGGAATACTTCTATCGATTACCAGTAAATCATTATCATCTAAACCTGCACCAATCATCGACTGACCACTTACTCTTGCAAAAAAGGTAGCTTCTTTATTTCTAATAAGTTCTTCATCTAAAGAAATACGCGTTTCCCTGAAATCATCAGCAGGAGAAGGAAAGCCCGCAGAAATACCTGTATCCATTAAAATAGCTCCTTCACTTTCATTTAACTCTTTTGGTAAGAAAAAAGTCAATGCCTCTGATGCTTTTACTGGTTTTAATTTTCGTAACATCTTATTATTTGTTGTTTAACTAAACTTATTTTACTTTAATAATATCGTTAATATTTGTAGTATATTTTGGTGATAATCGTTCTTGACGCATCTTCCAAGTACGTTGTAAATCTTGGTTTGCTAATTTAATCTTATCTGCTTTATAAGTCTGATTAATTTTATCAATCGCACTCATTAAAGAGGCGTGCTTCGGATTTTCACTTGCAAACATATCTATCTGATAATTGTCTGAAGGTACCAACCCTGTTACAATTACTCCTGCTCTTTTATACTTTATCCCGGCTTTAAAAATAGCTGCTACCGCTTGTACTGCACTTTTACTTATTGTTAATGTGGAGTTTGTCGGGTATGGAAGTACAACTGTTTTACTTGCTCGATGTTGTTCAGTTTCTTTTTTATGATAATCACTACGCAATAACACTATTATCATATGACAACTTGAGTTTTGCTTTCGTAATTTTTCTGCACAACTTACAGCAAACGTTGAGATTCTTTCTTTAATATTATCTAAGTCCGAAAATGTATATTCAAAACTTCGGGTTGTTGCTATTGCTTTTTTATTAGTAGGTTCATCTAATTGTATTTTAGGCTCTCCTTCTAAATCTTTTTTTAACTTCCAACCTGTTATTGAAAGGTTTTTCAACACCCAATCATCATTTAACTGTGTAAAATCGTACGCTTTTATACATCCTTTAGCTTGTAGTCTTTTTTGTATACCTCTTCCAATTCCCCAAACACTTTCTATAGAAGTCCATTTTAATGCTTTTATTCTTTTTTCTTCGGAATCAATCACACACACTCCACCTGTTTCTTTCAAAAATTTTCGTGCAATTTTATTAGCAACTTTACTCAACGCTTTTGTTGGTGCAATTCCTACACAAGTTGGAATACCCGTCCATTGTAAAATTCTACTTCTGATTTCAATTCCATAAGAATTAAAATCATATTCATCAAAACCTTTGAATTGTAAAAAAGCTTCATCAATAGAGTATACTTCCACATCTGGAGAAAATTGTTCTAAAATTTTCATCACTCTAGCACTCATATCTCCATACAACGGATAATTTGACGACAGCACTGAGATATTATTATTTTTACAGAACTGATTCCACTTAAAGATTGGAGCTCCAAATGGAAGTTGCAAGTCTTTAGCTTCATCACTCATTGAAATAACGCAACCATCGTTATTACTTAAAATAGCCATAGGTTTCCCTTGCAAATTCGGATTAAAAACCCGCTCGCAAGAAGCATAAAAGTTATTACAATCTACCAACGCATACATAGTTGTAAAGGTACAGAATATTGAAAAAATGAACTCTAACTAACTTTCCTTATTTTTGTTTCATGGTTAGAAAATTAAAAATTGACGGAATTGATAAAATCATTATCAAACGCCTTGTTAAAGATGCACGTACACCTATTTTAAGTATTGCTCGAGAAGTGGGGATATCTGGTGCTGCCATTCATCAACGATTACGAAAGTTAGACGAATCGGATTTAATTGATGGTTACAAAATGGTATTAAACCCAAAAGCATTAGGATATACTACTACCGCTTTTGTTGGTGTATTTTTAGATTCTTCTAGCTTATATTCTTCGGCAATTAAACGCTTAAAAGAAATTCCTGAGATTGTAGAAAGTCACTATACTACTGGTAACTATGCTATTTTCATTAAAATACTGTGTAAAAACAACGAGGACTTAATGCATTTGTTAAATAAGGATATTCAAACCATAAAAGGAGTTTCAAGAACCGAAACTTTTATATCTTTAGACCAACAAATAGATCGACAAATAAAAATTTAAAAATCCCTAATGAACGATTTTATCTTCTACTTTAAAATGGGCTTGTTTCACGTACTAGATTTTAAAGCCTATGACCACATTTTATTCTTAATTGTATTAGCTGTTGTATATCAATTTAAACAGTGGACAAAAGTTTTATGGTTAATTACCTTATTCACTATTGGTCACTCAATAACTTTAGCACTTTCGGCATACGGAATTTTAAATGTACGAGCAGATTTAATTGAATTTTTAATTCCGTTAACGATATTCATCACGGGATTAATGAATGTATTAACCGCAAAAAAAGCATCAGTAGGAAAAGAAAACCAGAATTTATTTTTTGCTTTATTTTTTGGGCTAATTCACGGGCTTGGTTTTTCTAACTATTTTAAAATTATGATTGGAAAAACTTCTGATAAATTCTTACCTTTATTAGAATTTGCCTTAGGTGTAGAAGTAGCACAAATTATTATTGTATTGGGTATTTTATTAATTGGAGCTTTAGTGCAATCAATCTTTAGTGTAAATCGTCGTGATTGGATTTTAATCATGTCATCAATCGTAATCGGGTTCGCTTTACAAATGATGTTTGACCGTGTTTTTTGGTAAAAAATTAACGCCTAACTAACACAAATCTAACTACCTTAGCTTATCTAAAAAATCACACTGAAAATTTTGAAAAAAAAACAATTAAAATACGACATTGCCTATTTAAAAATGGCAAATGAATGGGGGCAACTTTCACACTGTATTCGTAAAAAAGTAGGCGCCTTAATTGTTAAAGATCGAATGATTATTTCTGATGGTTATAATGGTACTCCTTCTGGTTTTGAAAATTATTGTGAAGACGAAGAAGGATACACCAAATGGTATGTGTTGCATGCCGAAGCCAATGCTATTTTAAAAGTAGCTTCTTCTACACAATCATGTAAAGGTGCTACTTTATATATTACACTTTCTCCTTGCCAACAATGCAGTAAATTAATACATCAAGCAGGAATAAAACGTGTAGTATATGCACAAGCATACAAAGACCGGTCAGGATTAGAATTTTTAGAGAAAGCTGGTGTCGAACTGACTTATTTACCTTATGAACAAGAATAATTTACCTATATATTTATCTATTGCTGTAGTTTTTGGAATTCTTATCGGAACTTTTTTTAGCAACGGAAATTCAAGCAGTCTTATTGGAAAAAGCTCGTCAAGCGAACGAAAAATAAAACGCTTAATTGACTACATTCAAAGTGATTATGTTGATGCTGTTAACACAGATGATTTATTAGATGGAGCCATTGCCGAAATGCTAGGTAAATTAGACCCTCATTCAGTATACATTCCTAAAGAAAACTTACAATTAGTTACCGAAAACATGCAAGGTAATTTTGTTGGAATAGGTGTTCAATTTCGTATGATTGGTGATACTATTACCGTTATAGAACCTATTAAAGGTGGACCAAGTATTGAAGCAGGCATTAAAGCAGGTGATAGAATTTTACTTGCAGACAAGGATACACTCTATGGGAAAAAACTGCAAACTTCCCAAATAATGAAAGCTTTAAAAGGAAAGCCAAACACTAAAGTTGATTTGCAAATTTATAGAAAAACCAATGATAGCGTTTTTAACGTCACTATTAATCGTGGTAAAGTAAATATTAAAAGTGTTGATATTGCTTATATGCTAAACGATAGTGTTGGTTATATAAAATTAGATCGTTTTGCTCGTAACACCTATATTGAGTTTAAATCTTCTTTAAATAAATTACTCACCAAAGGAATGACTGATTTGGTTTTAGATCTTCGTGGAAATGGTGGTGGTTTTATTGATATTGCTAATGATATTGTTGACGAGTTTTTGGAAGATGAAAAACTGATTGTATTTACTAAAAATAACAAAGGAGATATTGTAGAGTCTTTCGCTACTGATAAAGGTGATTTTGAGCACGGTGGGTTATATGTACTAATTGATGAAAACTCCGCCTCTGCTTCTGAAATTGTAGCTGGGGCCTTGCAAGATAATGACAAAGGTATTATTATTGGACGTCGCTCTTTTGGAAAAGGATTGGTACAGCAAGAAATGGACTTAGGAGATGGTTCTGCTGTACGATTAACTACTGCTAGGTATTATACTCCAACAGGACGTTCTATTCAAAAACCTTACAAAAAAGAAGCTGATGCCGAAGAATACAGTCACGATTTTGAACTTCGATTAGAAAATGGTGAATTATTCACTAAAGACAGTATTAAAACTATTGATAGTTTAAAGTTTACAACACCAAAAGGAAAAGTTGTATACGGTGGTGGTGGAATTATTCCTGATCATTTTGTAGCTGTAGATACCTCAGCTTATGTTCCTACAATTTTCTTCCGCCCTTTAAATGACTTCGCTTTTTCGTATGTAGATGATAACCGTAAAAAACTCGCTTCATTAACAGTTGAAGATTTTATTAGCAATTTTGATAAAAACAAAGAGGTTTCAGATAAATTCTTAACAAAACTAAAAGATTTTAGACTTTCGGAAAGAACAAAAAATCAACTTCGTAGTAACTTAAGAGTATTAATTGCTCGTGAGCTTTTTAGCGATGAAGGTTTGTATAAAGTAGACCAAAAAGATGATAAAATGCTTCAAAAAGTGTTTGAGTTAGAACAAAAGCAAAATGAATAAGAAGACGTTAAAAATAATTGGAACAATTGCGTCTGTAATTATAACTTTTAAATTCTTTGGTTTTATTGTTGAAAACTTTATACATGGGTGGAATAACCCTTTGTAGTCAATTCTTTTAGCTTAAATTATAGTTTTTTTATCTTACTTTTTTGTTACGTATAATAGTAAATTTGTGCTACGCATAAATCAATAAAAAGTAAGCTACTACAAATGAAGAAATCTGCGAACACAAGAGCAACTATTTTACAACAAGCTTTTGAGCTTATTTATAAGAAAGGGTATCAATCTACTAGTATTGATGAAATTATAGCGACTACTAAAGTAACAAAAGGTGCTTTTTATTATCATTTTAAAAATAAAAAGCAAATGGGAATTGCTGTTATTAAAGAGGTAATACAATCCAAAACCATTTATTTTTCTGTAAGTTTTCTTTCTTCTTCTACCAGTTTACATCATTCTTTATATAAGATGATTGAAGAATTGCTTTTTCACAACTCTTTTTTAACCATAGAATATGGTTGTCCTCTAGCTAACTTAATTCAAGAAATGTCTCCTTTAGACAATGATTTTAAAGAAGCTCTTGATGAAGCAAAGTCATTATGGACAAATGCTATTGCTACTTCTATTACCAAAGAACAACAAAATAATACTTTTAACTCAAATATTAATGCTGAAGAAGTTGCTAATTTTATTATAGCTAGCTATTGGGGAACTAGAGCTTTAGGAAAATTAAGCAACAAGATAGATACTTATACCCATCATTTAAATCAATTAAAACTTTACTTAACTAGTTTAAAACAGTCTTAACCCTAAAAACATACCGATTAGTATGTTTTTATTTTATCTTTGCTTTGTTCTAAAAAACAAGCAATGCAAATACATAATAATTATAGTCCATCTGTACTCAACAGAAAAGAAATCCAGCAGTTTAAAAAACTCTTAATTGCTTCTAAATTAAAAGAAACTTACACTAAGTTTTTATATAAAACTGGCATTAAGTCTAAACTAGATTTTGATATTAACACTATTGGAATTCCAGACTCTAAACTATCTAAACTTGCTTTAGAAGAGGCAAATGAGTTATGTAACCCAATACTTTTATATCATTCTTATAGAACCTTTTTTTGGTCTGCTGGAATTGCTCTTTCAGAAAAGCTACATTATGATGAAGAGTTACTATTTGTTTCCTCTATGTTACATGATATTGGTTTAACAGATACTCACAACCATGTGTGCAGTAAACAATGTTTTGCCAATTACGGAGGCTCTTTCGCAAATGAATTTGTAAAGAAAAATGATGGTGAAGATAAAGCTTCCGCTATTAAAATTGCTATTGATATGCACTTATACCCTAGTGTAGATAAAAAGAAATTTGGTAACGAAGCTTACCTACTTTCAAGAGGTGCAGCTATGGATGTAATTGGTTCACACTATTTTCAAGTTCCAACTTCTTTTATTAAAGAAGTTCATAAAACGTATCATAGAAATGGTTTTAAGGAAGATATTATTGAAACTATGGAAACATTAAACCATAAAGAAAATACCAGAGCTGATATTCTATACAAAATGGGATTTGCCTCAATGGCTTCAAAAAATATTTTAGGTTCTAAAAAATTTACTTTTTAGAGATAAACTTAGCTTCCCTCTTAGTCTTATATACTTCTTCGATGGTTGGATTTTGAGGGCAGCTTTTTATTTGCTCAAACTTATCACCTGATTTTACATAACCTGTTTGCAATATTTTAAAGTAAACTCCTGGTATGTTTTGTTGCCAAAACTGTTTTACAATTTTCATATCATTAAAACGCACTCCTAGCTTCATGCATGGTTGACGTGGTTTAGTTACTTCAATAATAACCTCTCCTACTTTAAAAGTATCTCCCACGTGCAATTGACTTTCCTCTAAATCCGAAACAGTCAGATTTTCACCAAACATTCCATACATCCAATCCAAATTAGGATGTAACTCTTTCCAATATGCATAATGCTTCTCTGAATAGGCATATACCGCTTGATCTATTCCTCCATGATGTTCTCTATTACAAATAACATCATCTTTTACTTTTTCAACATCTAAAAAGATAGGTTTCTCAACAGGAAACTTAAAAATACCTGTGGTAACAGTTTTTCCTTTCCAATCGATTTCTTTTCTTTCTCCTATGTTTGTGGCTACAATTTTCATTTTATTTTTTTATTCAATTAAAAAATTCTGCAATACATCCGCAATTTTTCGGTTGTCTGATAATTGTGGAATCTTATTCTGACCTCCAAACTTTCCTATGGATTTCATATATTCATGGAAACCTCCTTTTTTCACTTTTCTTATGATAAGAGGACGTAAAATTTTACCTTCAATTAAATCGAAATAATATACATTCTGCTCTTGCATCGATGTATCTATTTTAGATGCTAGTTCATCTAAGTTTTCAGGTTCGTTTTCAAACTCTATAAACCACTCGTGATATGGTAATCCACTTTCAGGATTTACTTGCGGAGCTACTGTAAACTCACTTATGTTCACATCAGTTCCTTTTATAGCATCATTCAACGCTTTTTCTACCTCTTTCCCTATTACATGCTCTCCAAAAGCAGAAATAAAGTGTTTTATACGTCCTGTTACTTTTATTCTGTAGGGTTTTAAAGAAGTAAATTCTACAGTATCACCAATATTATATCCCCATAATCCAGCGGAAGTGTTAAGGATAATAACATAATTAATACCTAACTGAACATCTTTTAATGAAATTCTTGTTGGATTATCATCAAAAAACTCATTAGCGGGAATAAACTCATAAAACATTCCGGAGTTTAATTGCAACAACATTCCTTTTTCGGTTTGCGAATCTTGATATGCAATAAATCCTTCAGATGCTGGATACAATTCTACATAGTCTATTTTTTTTCCAATTAACGCTTCAAACTTGTTCTTGTATGGCTCAAAATTTACACCTCCATATACAAAGAAATTGAAGTTTGGAAAAATTTCAGAAACTGTATTTCCAGTTTTCTCAATCAGTCGTTCAAAATACATTTGTACCCATGATGGAATTCCGCTAATTACCGTCATGTTTTCTGGCAAAGTTTCTTCAACTACTTTATCTACTTTGGTATCCCAATCTTCAATACAGTTGGTTTCCCAACTCGGTAAACGGTTTTTTAAGAGGTAATTTGGGACATAATGCGCTGCTATTCCACTTAACCGTCCTAATTTCACGCCGTTTTTATCTTCTAAAACTGGACTTCCCTGTAAAAAAATCATCTTCCCATCAACAAAGCTAGCATCGTTTGTTTCTGTAATATAAAACAACAAAGCATTTCTAGCTGCTTTGATATGTGTGGGCATGGATTCTTTACTAATAGGAATATATTTTGCTCCTGAGGTTGTTCCTGAAGTTTTAGCAAAATACAAAGGCTTTCCTTTCCACAAAACATTCTCTTCTCCAGCTACAACTCTATCTACATAATGACGTAAACCTTCATAATCGTTAATTGGAACTCTTTTTTTAAAATCTTCGTAATTATTGATTGATATAAAATCATGATCTTTTCCAAACGCTGTTTTACATCCTTCAGTAACCAAATATTCAAAAACTTTTTCTTGAGTTTTGTGTGGGTTATTTGCCCATTTATATACTTGCTTACGAACAATTTTCGCAAATGGAATTGCTAATGCTGATTTTATACTCATTATATCTTTACTATTTTAAATATGATTCAACGCTGTTTTTAGCTATATTATCTTTACTCTTACTTACTGAAAATCTATATAATTTGTTGGGTTAACTGGAAATCCATTATTCCACAATTCAAAGTGTAAATGAGGCCCTGTAGTTAATTCTCCTGTAGAACCTACACTTGCTATTGCTTCTCCAGACTTTACGACATCACCTTGTTGCTTTAACAAAGTTCCGTTATGTTTATATACTGATATAAATTCGTTAGAATGCTGTATAGTCATTACATATCCAGTTTCTGCTGTCCATTCTGCTAAAATAACTGTTCCGTCTGCTACTGCTTTTACAGGTGTACCTGTTTTTGCTACTATATCAATCGCATAATGTTTGTCATTAACATCAAATGGTTGTGATATGCTTCCTGTTAAAGGTGAAAAGAATACATTTTTAACTCTATTTTCCCCTGCATTATATAAAGGAAATAAATCTTTTCCTTCAATTTTCTCTCTAAACAATGAATCTTCTTTTGATGCTTGCAGTTTGCTTTCATCAAAAGCAATGGTTTTCATTTCATTTGTTATGGAGTCTATCTTTTCTGGCTCAATTTGCCCTGTTAAAACAGGTTTTAAGGCTTTTGTGTAACTTTCAATAACCGATAATCTGGTTTTTAAAGAATCTGCTTCATACGTTAATCTGGTAGCTTTCCTTTTTAAAGCTGTTGAAGAATATCCTGGTATGTATTCTCGTATGCCTGTGAATGCTATTAACAAAGTAGTAAGTACAATGAGAAGTATAGAAAACACCCCTCCAAATACAAAAACATTTAATCGTGATAACTTTAGAGAAAATCGTTCTTGAAAGGTATCTTCGTTTATAATTACTAAGCGATATTTATCGGTAAGTTTTTGTTTTAGCTTTCGCTTTTTTTTATCTTTTGCCACGTTTTATACTTGTTTGGATTTCAAATATACAACGAAAAAACGGCGAAACTATTTTTTATAAAAATTCATCTCATCTATATACTTCCACACTTTATCAGACAACAAAGGTTTACAGTTTTTTTCTTCATTTATTGCATTCCGAATCATGGTTGAAGATATTTGTACAATAGGTGCTTCAACTCTATGAATTTTCTCGTGTTCTTTAAATTGATTTTCTACAACACCGTTTGATATTCTGGGGTAAACATAAATATTATAATCCTCTAAAATAAACTCATAGTTTTTCCATTTATGCAAACTTTTCAGGTTGTCTTCCCCCATAATTAGGCTAAACTTATAATTAGGGTGCTTTTCTGAAATATGTGCTAACGTATTTATGGTGTAATTTGGTTGTGGCAGTTTGAACTCGATATCTGAAGGCTGAATTTTCTCATATCCTTCAGTTGCTAAATACACCATTTCTAAACGATGATGATTATCTAATAACGAGCTTTTCTTTTTAAAAGGGTTGTGAGGTGTTACCATCATCCAGATTTCATCTAAATCTGAGTTTTCAACTAGATGATTGGCTATAATTAAATGCCCAATATGAATTGGATTAAAAGTCCCGAAGTATAATCCTATGTTTTTCATATTTATAGATACTAGACTTATTCTTTAACTTCTTTTTCTATTTCTAAAAAATCATCTACTAACTCTTCCGCTTCTTGTAAAGCTACTGGTAAATCGTAGTTTTTGATGATTTTATCAAACTGTGGTGCTGTAGCTAATTCTACTGAGGCTTTCGCGATGCGCATGTTAATTTTATCTTCGCTTTCGGTACTTCTTTTCTTTAAACGAATCTTCAATTCATCAACACTTGGTGGTTTAACAAACACAGCTAAGGTTTCTGCTGGGAATTTCTTTTTTATACGTAGGCCTCCAACTACATCAATATCAAAAATCACATGTTTTCCTTTCGCCCAAATACGTTCAACTTCGGTCTTTAAAGTACCGTAAAAATTATCTCTATATACTTCTTCCCACTCTAAAAATTCATCGTTTTTTATTTTTTGCTTGAATTCTTTTGCTGAAATAAAATAATAATCTTTCCCATCAACCTCTTCTCCTCTTGGTGCTCTAGATGTAGCAGAGATAGAAAACTCCAAATTAAACCGTTCTTGTGCTAACAAATGACGCACAATAGTAGTTTTACCTGAACCTGATGGTGCTGAAAACACAAATAACTTCCCTTTAAACTCTTTCGCCATTTTTTATAAAACGTTTAAAATTTGCTCTTTTATTTTTTCTAACTCGTCTTTCATTTGGATTACTAGCTTTTGCATTGGCGCAAAATTAGCTTTTGATCCTGTTGTATTGATTTCTCTTCCAATTTCCTGAACGATAAATCCTAACTTTTTTCCATTTGAATCTTCTGTTGCTAATTGCTGTAAAAAATATTCAAGGTGGTTGGCTAAACGTACTTTCTCTTCGTTAATATCTAACTTTTCTAAATAATAAATTAACTCTTGTTCAAAACGGTTCTCGTCAACCTCAACTTTTAAATCAGTTAATGCTTTTTGTAAGCGCTCTTTAACATGTTCAATTCTATCACCGTCTAATTTTTTAACCTCTTCTAAAGCAAATTGAATATTTAGTATTCTAGTTTTAAAGTCTTCTTCTAACGATTTAGCTTCGTCAATTCTATACTGAATGATTTCTTTTAATGCTACATCGATGTGTGCATCTATCTGTTTCCATTCTTCTTCATCTAGCTCTTCTCGTTCAGTTTTTAATGCGTCTGGCATTCTAACAGCCATTTTCATTAACTCAACATCATTAGAAGTTCCTACTTGAGTTACATTTCTTAATTGTTGCATGTACTCTTTTACCACACCTGTATTCACTGTCGTTGAAGTCTCATCGGCAGTCATTTCTACATAAATAGAAAAATCTACTTTACCTCTTACTAAACTACTAGCTAGTTTTTTTCGAACATTTAGTTCCTTTTCTCTATAATATGAAGGAATTCTTGTGTTTAAATCTAAATTTTTACTGTTTAAAGATTTAACTTCGATTGTTACTTTTTTTGAGGGTAAATGTAGTACGGATTTACCGTAACCCGTCATAGACTGTATCATAACTTCGGTTTAATAATCCGCAAAGATACGTTTATTTATTGGGAGTTTCTGTTGAGCGCTTGGTTACTAAAAACACTCCTAAAAAGATTAATAATGCTGCTCCTATTTTAATCAAATCTAAATGGTCACTACCTACAATCAAAGCATAAATAGCTGCCACCACTGGTTGTAAGTACATAAAAACACTTACTGTAGTTGGTTTTAACTTTGATAAAGCGAATAGGTTAAACAAATAAGTAATACAGGTAGTAAACAATACTACAAAACCTACTTTCAAATAGATAGATGTTGGCATCATTTGCCATTGTACTTCTAACAATTCAGAAAAACCGAAGGGAAGCACAAGTATCAACCCAAAAAGATATAACCACTTTACAAAAACAATAGGATTGTATTTTGTTATCAGTTTTTTAACAACAACCAAATACATACCATACGATGCTGCATTAATGAATACTAAGAAATTCCCTAACACCATGTTGGTTGCATCTCCTTTAAGCGGATTCCCGTAAGCTATTAAAACTATGGCTCCCACCATACCAACAATAACTCCTGCAATTTTTCTTAAAATTAGCTTTTCTTTTAAAAGAATACTCGCAAAAATCAACACTAAAATAGGTGTGGTTACCATCATTACTGATGCATTGATAGGTGTTGTATAACTCAATCCTTTAAAAAAAGTAAGCATGTTAAAGGCAATTCCAAAAAAGGCTGCCATTGCTACTCGTTTGTAATCTGCTTTTTCAATAGACGGCGCTTTTACAAAAAGCCCTAACAACCAAAAAACTACAGTAGCTCCTCCAACACGAATTAATATAAACCCAAAAGGCTGAACATACCCTTCCATCACTTCCTTAGCAACAGTAAAAGTAATTCCGTAAATAAGTGTCGCGATAGATGCTGCTGTAAGTGCTAACGCTCTTTGGTTCATTTTTATGGTTTTAAAAACAAATGCAAAGATGATGATAATTTTATTCTTTTCTACTACTTTTTTATCCTATACCGTTCTTTAAATACCCTATTTTTAAAACTAAAAAAGCACTGCAAATGCAGTGCTTTTCCCTTTGGCTGATTAACTTTTGATTAGTCCACTAAAGGTGGTATTCTTAATACTTGTCCTGGATAAATTTTATCAGGATGTGTTAACATTGGCTTATTAGCTTCGAAAATTACTGGATACTTCATTGCGTCATCATAAAATTCTTTCGCAATTTTACTTAATGAATCGCCACTGACTACTGTATGGAACTGAGCCATAGCAGCTTCTTCGATTACTTCAACTTCCGCAACCGTCATGTTATCTTCTACAGAAGCAATACCCTCTGTGTTACCTACTACTAAAACTACTTTTTCTTTAGTAGCTAAATCCGAAGCTTCACCTACTACTGTAGCTTTATCTTCATCTACATTAATAGCTAAGTTTTCAACAGAAAGCTCTAGTTTTTTTACTGCATCTACTAATTTTGCAGCTTTTTCTGTAGCTTCTTCTTCAGTTGTTTTTCCGATACCGAAAACTTTTGCTCCGGCATTTTTAATAAATGAAAAAATTCCCATTCTCTTTTTTGATTTTTTGTTAATATTCTTTTTACTGTCTGACTAAGATACAATTTTTATACCAAAAACTCTACTCCTTAAATAGTTTAAAAGAATTCTCTTTAACAAAAAAAGCATCCCAGTAATAGGATGCTTAATCTATTTATTTTACTGCTCTTTTTACTCTTTATTAAAAGAGTTCCAACCTTGCGCTTTTAGTTCTATTTCTTGACTAGCACGAGTTATTAAATTCATTCCTTCGTTTTTTTCGGTAATATGACCAATAACCGTAAAATTAGGGTTTCCTTTTATTTTGTCATAATCATCTATAGAAGCTGTAAACAATAACTCATAATCCTCTCCTCCGCTTAAAGCTATCATCGTACTATCCATGTTAAACTCTTCAGAAGTAGAAATTACTTGAGGATCTAAAGGTAATTTATCTTCATAAATTTTACACCCTGTTTTACTTTGCGTACAGATATGCATAATTTCAGATGATAATCCATCAGAAATATCAATCATAGAAGTAGGTTTCACCTCTAATTCTTCTAATAACTTAGGAACATCTTTACGTGCTTCTGGTTTTAATTGACGTTCAATTATGTAAGTATATTTACTTAAGTCTGGTTGACTTTGAGGGTTTACCTGAAACACTTGTTTTTCACGCTCTAACACCTGTAAACCTAAATAGGCTCCACCTAAATCACCAGAAACAACAATTAAATCGGTAGGTTTAGCTCCACTTCTATATACAATATCTTCTTTTTTAGCTTTACCAATAGCTGTGATAGAAATTAATATTCCTTTCGTTGAAGATGTTGTATCTCCTCCAATTAAATCTACTTGATACGTATCACATGCTAATTGTATTCCTGCATATAATTCCTCAATAGCTTCTAATGGAAAACGGTTAGACACAGCAATTGACACTGTAATCTGTTCCGCATTCGCATTCATAGCATACACATCTGATAAGTTAACCATTACCGATTTATACCCTAAATGTTTTAAAGGCATATAACTCAAATCGAAATGCACACCTTCTACCAATAAATCGGTAGTAATTACAGTTTCTTTATCTGATGCATTAATTACAGCTCCATCATCTCCAACTCCTTTCACTGTTGACGAATGATACATTTTAAAGTGCTTTGTCAAATGGTTTATTAATCCAAACTCTCCAAGCTCAGCTAACGAAGTTCTTTCTTGGTTTTTATCTTCTAACATGCTGCAAAGATAATGACTAGCAAACAAACACACCTATTTTACTTAGTGTAATCTCCACAAAATAAAAAGTTTTTGTATGTTATATGAGTAGTTAATTACTTAATTTAGTGCTTTAAAACCCCCATTTATGAAAAACCTTAAATTTCTATCTGTTTTAGTTGGGCTATTATTTTTAATTTCTTGCTCGTCCTCTTCAAGCGAAGCTCCAGTAGAAACCAATAAATCTACATGTTCTAATGGTAAAGCTGGAATTTACTCATGTGATAACTATGATTTATTATTAAACATTCCTTTAAGTACATTTAATGCAATTAGCGGAAGTGATTGTTGGGGGTGGACAGACGAAACCACCAACAAGGAATACGCTATTATGTGTGTAGATAACGGAACTATTTTTGTAGACATTACTGACACAGAAAACCCTGTTTATTTAGGCAAACTTCCTACTGCGACTATAAGTGAAGATTGGTGGGATGTAAAAGTTTATAACAATTATGCTTTTATTGTTAGCGAAGCAACAAACCACGGCATGCAAGTATTTGATTTAACCAAACTAAGAGACATAACTAATCCACCTATTACATTAACAGCTGACAAGCACTTTACTGATTTTGGTAGTGCTCACAATATAGTTATTAATGAAGACTCTGGTTATGCATACCCTGTTGGCACAAATAGATCTGGAACATATAAAGGAGGCCCTTTATTTATCAACATACAAAACCCTATAAACCCAATAAGTGAAGGTGGATGGGGAATGGATAACTATAGTCATGATGCACAAGTAGTAACCTATAATGGACCAGATACAGACCACACAGGTAAAGAAATATTAATAGGAAGTAACGAAAATGAAGTTGTAATTGTTGATATTACCGATAAAGCCAACCCTATAAACATTTCTAAAATTTCATATACAAACGTTGGCTATACACATCAAGGTTGGTTTACTGAAGATCAAAAATATTTTATTTTAGGAGATGAGTTAGATGAACAAAATTTTGGTCATGATACAAGGACTATTGTTTTTGATTTTTCTGATTTAGATAACCCAAAGGAACACTTTATATATACAGGACCTACTTCAGCAATTGATCATAATGGATATATTAAAGGAAATACTTTCTATTTAGCCAACTATACCGCTGGTGTTCGTTTTATCAATATTTCAAACATTGAAAGTAAAAATATTTCTGAAACAGGATATTTCGACACTTATCCTGAAAATGACAACGCTAACTTCAATGGAGTCTGGAGTGTGTACCCTTACTTTAAAAGTGGAAAAATTGTGGTAAGCGATATCAATAGAGGTTTATTTATCCTTAAAAAACAATAAATGCTCAAAGAACTCTCATTATTACTTTTCGTATTAATCATTTACAGCTGTAATAAAGATGATGGCATACAGCTTAACCCTACTTTAACAACTCCTGAAGTTAGTTTAGTCAAAACTCTCGGGGGCTCAGTAAATGAAAGTGGTAGAAGTGTAATTAATACTATTGATGGAGGATATATTGTAGCTGGTTTTACTCAAAGTATTGATGGAGATATAGAAACCACCAAAAACACAATTCAATATGATTTTTGGGTTTTAAAATTTGACACAAACGATAATCTTCAATGGCAAAAGACCTATGGGGGTTCAAAAGACGACAAAGCGTTTAAAATTATTCAAACAAATGACAATGGTTTTGCTATTGTAGGTTACGGAAAAAGTGATGATGGAGATGTAGAGATCAATCAGGGCTTTGATGATGTTTGGATATTAAAACTAGACAGTAACGGTATAGTAGTCTGGAAAAAAAACACTGGTTTCTCTGGAGCGGATCAAGGTTTTTCAATCATTCAAACTTCTGATGGGGGTTATTTTGTTGGCAGCATTCTAGACGTTACAGCATCTGGAGGTTTAGGTAATTCAAAACAAGCGGCAAAACATGCTGGTGGAGACTACTGGGGTATTAAACTCAATACTAACGGAGGTATTGAATGGAGAAAATACTTTGGAGGAACAAATACTGATACTTGCTACGACATAGCAGAAGCTACTGATGGTTATTTATTAATTGGTTCTTCTGACAGCAATGATGTAGATATAAAAAACAACAAAGGTTCTTATGATTTTTGGGTTGTTAAAACTGACAAAAACGGAAATTTACTTTGGGAAAAATCTTTTGGTGGTACAGAAATTGATGAAGCTAGAGCAATAACAAAAACCAATGATGGGAATTTTATTATTGTAGGAGATACACGCAGTTCTGATAAAAATATTTCACAAAACAATGGAGGAGCCGATTTATGGGCGATAAAAATAACTAGTCAAGGTGAGTTACTTTGGCAAAAGAACTATGGTGGTTCAAGTTTTGATGTTGGTCGGTCGATTAAAAAGACTTCAAACGGAAACTTTTTAATATCTGGAAGTTCAAGAAGTGCTAACAACAATTTTACCAATAAAGGTCAAAATGACGCGTTAATTATGAAAATTGATACAGATGGAAACCTCCTGTGGCAAAAAACCATTGGAGGAACAGAAATAGATTTTTGCTACGATGCTGTTGAATTAACAAACGGAAACATTATTGCTGTTGGCGAAAGCAGCAGTAATAATCAAGATATAATAACAAATAAGGGGTTTTCAGACCTACTAATTATCAAACTAAAATAATAAATGAAATATTTTTTAACTCTCTTCCTTAGTGCATTACTATTTTCTTGTAGCTCAGACAATGATGAGTCTATCAAAGAAGTTTCAGTAAAACTAAAATTCAGTCAAAATTGGGATGGTACTTTAATTGAAAAATCTGACTTAGAAAACACCGAATTCACCAACAAAACAGGAAGCAAACTTTCTATAAGTAGGTTACGCTATTTAATCTCACGTATTAGCCTTGTTAATGGCGCGGGAGACACAACCAAATTTGATAGTTACAAACTAATAGACTCAAGTAAACCAGATAGTTTAACCTACGCTCTTTCTGAAAAAGTATCAGAAGGAAGCTATAAGCTACTTTTTACTTTTGGTTTTAACCATAATGACAATAAAAGCGGAGTATATCCAGACCTAAACTCTGCTGATTGGAATGTACCCGATATGATGGGGGGAGGGTATCACTACATGCAACTAGACGGTAAATACAAAGACACTTTAGGAGTAGAAAATCCATATAATTTTCATGCTGTAAGAGCTTACGATAAAGAAAAAGACTCTGTTTTAGACACTTCTTTTGGAATTGAAACTGGTTCTATCCTATTAAAAAACAATGCTACTATAGAAATAAAAATGAATGTAGCTGGGTGGTTTAAAAGTCCTAATGATTGGGATTTAAACGAAAAAAGTGTTGATTTGATGATGGATTTTGAAGCTCAGAAAGAAATTTCTGAAAATGGGAAAAGTGGTGTATTTAGCTTAGGAAATATTTCTCAATAAAATGATAAAAAAAAGTATACATCTTACTTTACTACTACTTCTTTTACTCAATTGTTCTTCAAAAGGAGAAGAAGAGAGTGTATACACACCTGTTCAAACTAGTTTAAAAATCCCGGAGTTATTTCAACAAAAATTAATTGCTCCTGTTACTCCAACCAACAATCCTTTAACCAAAGAAGGCATAGCCTTGGGCAAAAAATTATTCTTTGATCCCATTTTATCAAAAGATAACACACAATCTTGCGCTAGTTGTCACGATCCAAAAAATGCTTTTACAGACGACACTCGTTTTAGTGAAGGGATTGACGGTAAATTTGGAACACGAAACTCAATGCCGCTATTTAATTTAGCTTGGAACTTCGATGAACGTTTTATGTGGGATGGAAAAGAACTCAGTATAGAGCGTCAAGCATTCTCACCTGTTCGTAACCCAATTGAAATGCATAGTGATTGGAAAAATATAGCTAAAAAACTACAAGAACATACTGAATACCCAACGCTTTTTCAACAAGCTTTTGGAGCTTCTAAAATAGACTCAACCTTAGTTACCAAAGCAATCGCTCAATTTGAAAGAACCTTAATTTCAGGGAACTCAAAATTTGATCAATATCTTTTGGGTAACATTGAATTGACTCCTGAAGAACAAAACGGATTCAATGTTTTTATGGAGGAAACTCGTGGCGATTGTTTTCATTGTCATGGAAGCGACAACAACCCTTTATGGACAGACAATAAATTCCATAACAACGGTTTAGATGAAACTTTTACTGATTTAGGATTAGGTGCTGTTACTGGTGACCCTAATGACAACGGGAAATTTAAAAGCCCATCCTTACGAAACTTAAAATTCACTGCCCCATACATGCACGATGGACGATTTGTCACTTTAGAGGAAGTTATTAACCATTACTCTGAAGGATTAAAACAATCTTCTACAATTGATCCTTTAATGAAAAAAGTAAACCAAGGAGGTGTACAACTCTCAGATAAAGATAAAGCCGACTTAAAAGCTTTTCTTTTGAGTCTTTCAGATGATGATTTTGTAAACAATCCTAATTTCCAACAATAATCTTCTAACAATCAATTAGTAGATTTAAAGTATAAACAATTTTTATCGCTTAATAACTATATTCATTTCAAAAAATGATATAAATCATATTTTGTCATTATCTTTGCAGTCACTTAGATTTAATCTATTTAAAACGATGATAAAAGTTTCAGACACAGCAAAAAAGAAAGTCATTGAACTAATGACTGATGACGGATTTGATACCACAACCGACTTTGTTCGTGTTGGAGTGAAAAGTGGCGGTTGTTCAGGATTATCATACGACTTAACTTTTGACAAAACCCAACAAGAAAACGATAAAGTTTTTGAAGACAACAACGTAAAAATTGTTGTTGACAAAAAGAGTTTTTTATACTTAGTTGGAACAACTTTAGAATATTCTGGAGGTTTAAACGGTAAAGGATTCGTATTTAACAATCCTAACGCTAACAGAACTTGTGGTTGTGGAGAGAGTTTCTCTCTATAAGCCTTACATCACAAAAAGAATACAAAAAACTGATGAGTAAATACACCGAGGACGATTTAAGAGAAGAATTAAAAACCAAAGAGTACGAATATGGTTTTTATACTGATATTGAAAGTGATAAGTTTCCTAATGGGATAAACGAAGATATTGTTCGTGCCATTTCTAAAAAGAAAAACGAGCCAGAATGGATGACTGAATGGCGTTTAGAAGCTTTTAGAATTTGGAAACAAATGGAAGAGCCAGAGTGGGCAAATGTTACCTATAAAAAACCGAGTTTTCAAGATATTTCTTACTACTCAGCACCTAAACAAAAACCCAAATTAAACAGCTTGGATGAGGTTGATCCTGATTTACTAGCTACGTTTGAAAAACTTGGAATTTCTTTAGATGAGCAAAAAAAATTAGCGAATGTAGCAGTTGATATTGTAATGGATTCTGTTTCAGTAGCTACTACTTTTAAAGAAACCTTAGCTGAAAAAGGGATAATTTTTATGCCAATTTCTGAAGCTATTCAAGAGCATCCAGAATTAGTAAGAAAATACATTGGTTCGGTAGTACCTCCAACTGACAACTTTTACGCTGCGTTAAACTCGGCTGTATTTTCTGATGGGTCTTTCTGTTATATCCCTAAAGGAGTTCGTTGCCCAATGGAGTTATCTACCTACTTCCGTATTAACGAAGGAGGAACTGGTCAATTCGAACGTACCTTAGTTGTTGCAGATGAAAGTAGTTATGTTTCTTATCTAGAAGGATGTACTGCTCCACAACGTGATGAAAACCAATTACACGCAGCAGTTGTTGAGCTTATTGCTTTAGACGACGCTGAAATAAAATATTCAACAGTTCAAAATTGGTTTCCTGGAGACTCAGAAGGTAAAGGAGGAGTATATAACTTTGTTACCAAAAGAGGTTTGTGCGAAACCAATGCTAAAATTTCTTGGACGCAAGTTGAAACAGGATCAGCAATTACATGGAAATATCCAAGTTGTATCCTTAAAGGAAATAATTCTGTAGGTGAATTTTATTCAATCGCTGTAACCAACAATCATCAACAAGCTGATACGGGTACTAAGATGATTCACTTAGGAAAAAACACCAAATCAACTATTATATCTAAAGGAATTTCAGCTGGAAAATCACAAAACAGTTACCGTGGTTTAGTTCAGGTAAATTCTAGAGCAGAAAATGCACGTAACTTCTCACAATGTGATTCTTTATTAATGGGTAATGAGTGTGGTGCTCATACTTTTCCTTATATCGAAGCAAAAAATAAATCAGCTCAAATAGAACACGAAGCTACGACTAGTAAAATTGGTGAAGATCAATTATTTTACTGTAACCAACGTGGTATTGATACTGAAAAAGCTATTGCATTAATTGTTAATGGGTTTAGTAAAGAAGTATTAAATAAGCTTCCAATGGAATTTGCTGTAGAAGCTCAAAAATTATTAGAAATTTCGTTAGAAGGTTCTGTAGGATAATTAACCTAATGTGTTAATTATAAACACAACAATTATTAAAAATTAAACGTACGCTTAAAGCCAATAGTATAAGAACAATGTTAAAAATAGAAAACTTACACGCACAGGTAGAAGACAAAGATATTCTTAAAGGAATTAACTTAGAAGTAAAAGCAGGAGAGGTTCATGCGATTATGGGACCAAACGGTGCAGGTAAAAGTACCTTATCATCTATAATTGCTGGTAACGAAACTTACGACGTAACTTCTGGTTCTATCGAGTTAGAAGGTGAAGATATTAGTGAATTAGCTCCTGAAGAAAGAGCTCATGCTGGTGTATTCTTATCATTTCAATATCCAGTAGAAATTCCTGGTGTTACTGTTACTAACTTTATTAAAACAGCAATTAACGAATCTCGCAAAGCTCAAGGGTTAGAAGAAATGCCTGCTAAAGATATGCTTAAAAAGATTCGTGAGAAATCAGAATTATTAGAAATCGATCGTAAATTCTTATCTCGTTCTTTGAACGAGGGATTTTCAGGAGGTGAGAAAAAACGTAATGAGATTTTTCAAATGGCCATGTTAGAACCTAAATTAGCTATTTTAGATGAAACTGATTCTGGTTTAGATATTGATGCTTTACGTATTGTTGCTAATGGAGTTAATAAATTAAAGTCTAAAGATAACGCTGTAGTAGTTATTACTCACTATCAACGTTTATTAGAATATATCGTTCCTGATTATGTACATGTTTTACACAATGGAAAAATCGTTAAAACAGGAGACGCTTCCCTTGCTTTAGAGCTTGAAGAAAAAGGATACGATTGGATTAAAGCAGAGTTAAAATAGTTAGAAAAGTTGAAAAGTAAAAAGTGAAAAGTAGCCCTGTAATAATAAGCTTCTTTTCAGTTTTACAAACTTTTATACTTTATAAACTTTACAACTAAAAACAATGGAGTTGAGAGAAAAAATATTATCATCATACGTAGCTTTTGAAGACAGTGTAAACATCAATTCAGATTTACATGAAATAAGAACAAAAGCACTACAAAATTTTGAAAAACTAGGCTTTCCTACTAAAAAATTAGAAGCTTGGAAATACACTTCTTTAAATTCAGTTTTAAAAGAAGACTATAGTATATTTCCTGATAGAGATGCTTCTATAGAGTTTGCTGATGTAAAAAAATATTTCATCCATGAAATAGATAGCTATAAAATAGTTTTTGTAGATGGAAAATACAGCTCTTTTTTATCAACTACTACTCATGATGGAAAAGATATTTGTTTATTATCTGCCGCTTTTTCAAAAGAAAAATACAAACCTATTGTTGAAAAATATTTTAACAAAATAGCAAAGCAAGATAATTTAACTTCTTTAAATACTGCTTTTGCAACCGAAGGTGCGTTTATTCACATTCCTAAGAATGTTGAAGTTGAAAAACCTATTCAAATAATTAATTTTACTACAGGTAAAGAACATGCAACTATGTTACAACCTCGTAATTTAATTATTGTAGAGCAAAATGCACATGTTCAAATTATAGAACGTCATCAAAACCTTAACAATAATGCTGTATTAACAAATGCCGTAACTGAAATTTATACAGACACACATGCTACAGTAGATTATTATAAGATTCAAAATGACAATAATGATGCTTCTTTAGTTGACAATACATATATTGAGCAACAGAAAGAAAGCACTTGTTCTGTACATACTTTTTCTTTTGGTGGTAATATTACTAGAAACAACTTAAACTTCTATCAAAAAGGAGAACATATTAATTCTATTTTAAAAGGAATTACTATTATTGAAGGAAAGCAGCATGTTGACCATCATACACTAGTAAACCATATAGAGCCAAACTGTGAAAGTCACCAAGATTACAAAGGTATTTATACTGATCGTTCTACTGGTGTGTTTAATGGTAAAGTTATTGTTGAAAAAGAAGCACAAAAAACAAATGCTTATCAACAAAACAACAATGTTTTAATAAGTGATAAAGCAACTATAAACGCTAAACCTCAATTAGAAATTTTTGCTGATGATGTAAAATGCTCTCATGGTTGTACTATCGGTCAATTAGACGACCAAGCATTATTTTATATGCAGCAAAGAGGTATTCCAAAGAAAGAAGCAAAAGCTTTACTTATGTATGCCTTTGCAAATACTGTTTTAGAAAGTGTTAAAATACCAGAAGTTAAAAAAAGAATTACCAAATTAATTGCCAACAAATTAGGCGTTAACATTGGTTTTGAACTATAAAACAAACAAAAGGCATTATTAAATATAATGCCTTTTTAATTCTTTAAATGTTATGAAATATAAGTTTTTAAAAAACTTATCAACTCCTTATCCATATTTATTTCATACCAAAAGAAATCTTATCATTGCTTCTATACTAAGTATAGTAATATTCCTAATTAACTATTACTTTTCTCAAAATACTGTTACAAACAATTTTTATCCATGTTTAACGGCTAGCATAGTTACTTTTTTGAGCATCTTATTTTTTACTGAATTGGTGCCCAACGTTTTTTTTACTTCTGAAATTAAAGAAAGTTGGAATATTTTAAGAGAATTTTTCTTTACTCTTGGTATTCTTATTTCAATAGCTCTTTTTCAAAATAGTTTTCTATATCCTTTTAAAAACAGTATTGATAACAACTTTTTTTTGAGTCTTATCAATACTTTCTCTTATGTTATTCTAATTGGTACCATACCTATACTGATTATTATTTGGATAAACTATGTCGTCATTTTAAAAGAAAATTTAAGAAGCGTCAAAGCATACAATAAAGAGCTAGAAAAGGAATTAAAACAAAAGGATAAAGAAATTGTTTTATCTATAAAAACGAATAATGTAAATGAGACATTAATTCTTGATTTAGCTACTTTTTTATTCGCTAAATCTGAAGGAAATTATGTAGATGTGTACACTCAAACTCTTAACTCTGTAGACATAAAACCATACAGAATATCTATTCAAAAACTACTTAATAATTTATCTAACTACCCCTTTATTTTAAGTACACATCGTTCTTACATAATTAATATTAAAAATATTAGAAGAACCTCTGGAAACGCAAGAAATTATAAAATTTCATTTCCCAATGTTTCCCATGAGGTTCCTGTATCTAGAAATAAATTTAAATTATTTAAAGAGAAGTTTGACAAGTTTTATAAATAGAGTTTACAACGTGTAACCTACTCCCATTCCAAAAAACAACCTTGAATCAAAACCTCCTGGTCTAAACCTTCCGCTATCAGCAACTCCTTTTAGCGAACTCCAAACATCGAAGGTTATAGTTATTCTATTAAAAGTATAACCTAGAGAATTTATCATTCCGTAATTAAAGTAAGAATATGAGTTTTTATACTTTTCATATATCTCTAAATGATCTATATACAAACTTCCTTTAGACTTTAAGTTAGTATAGCCAAAAAGGGTTGAATTGACATATAAAACCTCCTTTTATTAAAAGGATAAAAACTAAAATCTACCAAACCAACAACAGATAAGTCTCTGGTATAACCATCAACAAAACCTGTAAACATATTTTCGTCTTCATTAATAAAACTGTTTTGATAAGCTGCTCCTGCCATTAAGGTAATCTTCTTACTTTCTAACAATTTTCTTTTCGCTTTAAAAACAAAACCATAATGTTTTCCGAAACTTGCATTAATTATATCAGTCGTATACCCCAATTCTAATTTCCACTTTCTTGTAGTATCGTGTTCTTGAGCATTCATAAAAAAACTACTTAACAATACTATGTATAAAATTTTCTTCATTTTTTTCTTATTCAATAATTTGTAATCCTTTTTCAAACCCTTTTATTGGGCTATTTCTATGAGAAGTATTTTCTAATCTTTCGTAACTAAAATTAAAATCATTATAGTTACTCAGTTTTAGTCGCTTGACCATTGCATCAAATGATGCGTTCATACCTACTCCCTCTAAGTCTCCCATAGCCATGTAAAAAGATTTGCCCTCTAACAAACTAAATTCCTTAGCTTTTTCCTCTAAATCGAAAATAAATGAGTTATACCACATTAAATTAGGGCTTACCACAATTGCATTATCAAAAGGGTTTTCTTGTTCTTCTTGCAGCATAACATATAAAGCAAAATAACCTCCAAGTGAATGTCCATAAATTGTTTTTGTTAAACTCTTTATTTGATAATCTTCTTCAATCACAGGGATTAACTCAGAGTTTAAAAAGCTAATAAACTTCTTTGCTCCTCCTGAGTCTCCATCAAAATCTCTGTCATACGGGTAAGAATAATCTGTACCTCTTTCATTATCGCCCGCATAACCTATGCTCACTATAATGGTATTTTCTTTTTTTTCTAAGCTTAACATTTGCATACATTCATTGTAATAATCGTCACCATCAAGTAAATAAACCACGTGATAATCTTTAGTTACATCAGCTTCTTCAATGCTTCCTATTTTAACAGTATACTTAAAGTTTGTTGAGTTAGATTTTAGAGTAAATTTTTGCTGTTTAATATTAGAAGGTAAATCTTCTTCAGTACAACTCATAAAGAAAAAGAGTATAAAACTTAAAAATACAAAAGGGCTTTTTGTGTAAGAATGCGTAATCATTTTTTTATGTTTTTATTAATCCGCATCAAAAATATCTCTCTCCCCTGCCTTTAAATATTGTAAAAAGATATATGGTATGAAATGTTCTTTATTTGTGACAAATGGACTCTTTGTAGTATAATTTATATAGTGATTTTTCTTTTAAACCTGATGAAAGACCTTTATTTATTATGAAGAAACCCATTAAATCGATATTACTAATCGCTGCATTGTAATTCTTGTGTATGGAATTTATACACTTATTCAACCAGAAACATAAAATTCTATTGGCGATGTTGACTTGGTCAAAGCACAAAACAACACTAATTCTTACATTACCATTACTATTGGTATTGTTGCTATTGCTATAAGCTCATTTACTGGTAAAAAATTACAATCACTCTTTCACAATTTGAAAACCATTTTTTATGAGTGGTTTTTTACTTCTATAAAATTTTATGTAATGAATTAAACTTATCCACGTCAAAAGTATCGTGAACTAATTTATTTACTTAAAATTTAAAAAATGCGAAAAACAATTACTCTATCTTTTACCTATTTGCTAATTTTTGTGAGTATTCAAACACAAGCACAAACTGATGTATATGATGCTTTATTAAAAACCTATGTGGATTCTCAAGGTAATGTGGATTATAAAGGACTAAGAAAGAATCGTGCGGTTTTAGATATTTATATAAAGCATTTAGATAACACTATACCTAGTAATAAATGGTCACAAAATCAAGCTAAGGCTTTTTGGATTAACGCATACAATGCTTATACTATTAAGCTAATTTTAGATAGTTATCCTTTAAAAAAAATTACCGATATTAAACGTAAAGGAAGAAATGCTTGGAAAATTCCTTTTGCTGCTGTTGGTAAAAAACTATACTCGCTAGATTATATTGAACATAAAATACTCCGTAGATGGCATGATGATCCAAGAATTCATGTTGCCTTAAATGCAGCATCTAAATCTGGACCTCGATTTGTAAATTTTGCTTTTACTAAAGATAATATAGAAGAAAAATTAGAAAACTTAATGAAAGCTTTTATAAACGACTCCACAAAAAATAAGATTACATTAACTAAAGTTGAAGTTTCGAAAATATTTCAATGGTACCAAGAAGACTTTACTTCTCGTAATACCTTGGTAGACTATATAAATAAGTATTCTGACATTAAAGCTAACGACAATGCCGAAGTCGTATACCTAGATTATGATTGGAGTTTAAACAATAAATAGGTTATGCTTAAAAGATGAAAAACAGCAAGTGTTTTTCATCTTTTTATACATGCTGATCTATTAAAATGGTGTTTCCATCAGGATCGAAGAAAACAATACTCGCAGGTCCTGAAGTATCTTTGTCTACCTCTCTTTTCAATTTGATGTGGTTTTCTTTTAAATGTTGTTGAATGGTTCTTACATCGTCAAAATCGTCTAACACATTGGCGCTTTCATCCCAACCTGGATTAAAAGTAAGGATATTATTTTCAAACATACCCTGAAATAATCCAATTAATGAGTTTCCATTTTTCATAATCAAATAATTCTTTTCTATTTGGCCTGCAAAAACAGTAAACCCTAACATTTCATAAAAATCTTTTGATTTATCAATATCTTTCACTGATAAACTAATTGAAAAAACCCCTAGTTTCATAATCTTATAGTTTTAATTTCTTTCCTCAAAAGGGATAACAATCCCTTTTTCTACATAATTTTTTAGTCCATTTAACAACAATGCCCAACAATAGGAAGAATGTTTAAAGTGATCGTTTTGCTCAACCCATCCTTTATGAAAAAAATGCACCCAAGTTACTCCTTCATCTTTTTCGAACAAGTCAAAACCGAAAGTTGTTGGATTCCAATCATCATCTGATTTACTCATTTTTATGTAAAAAGAAGTATTCTCTTTACATTGAACTACTTCACCATACCAATCATAAGCTCCACCAAAAAAAAGATTGTATTCTGCGCCTACTTTAGGAGTTCCTGTGCATTTAAGTGGCCACCAATGTATCAAATCGTCTGGATTTGTAATGACTTTAAAAACTTTATTAGATAACTCTTTTATAGGAAAGTTATGGTAAACGGTAAATCCTTCCTCAGTAACTTTCATAATCAGTTGATTTTATAGTTATTAAAGTTACTAAAAATTTAAACAAAAAAATCCTGCACTTTCGTACAGGATTTCATATCTATAAAACCAAATTTTGGTTTACATTTCTAAAGCTTTGGTAGGGTTGTTATCCATTAAGATTTCTACTGGGTTTTCTAACGCTTCTTTTACAGCTACTAAGAAACCAACAGATTCTTTACCATCAATAATTCTATGATCGTACGATAACGCTACATACATAATTGGTTGAATCACCACTTCTCCATTCACCGCCATTGGACGATTTACAATGTTGTGCATTCCTAAAATTGCACTTTGTGGAGGGTTTATAATTGGTGTAGACAACATAGAACCAAATACACCACCATTTGTAATTGTAAACGTACCTCCTGTCATTTCATCAACAGTAATCTGTCCATCACGAGCACGAATTGCTAAACGCTTTACTTCGCTTTCAACACCTCTAAACGTTAAGTTTTCAGCATTTCTAATTACTGGAACCATTAATCCTTTTGGCCCTGATACTGCAATTGAAATATCTTGAAAATCGAATGACACCATTTCTTTACCATCAATCATTGAGTTCACAGCTGGATACATTTGTAATGCACGTACTACTGCCTTTGTAAAGAAAGACATAAAACCTAAACCTATTCCGTGTTTTGCTTTAAATTCTTCTTTATACTCGTTACGTAAATCGAAAATTGGTTGCATATTCACCTCGTTAAACGTAGTTAACATAGCTGTTTCATTCTTTACCGAAACTAAACGCTCAGCAACCTTACGACGTAACATTGATAATTTTTTACGCTCTGTACCACGAGATCCCATTCCTGGAGTTCCCATTGAAGGCACTGCCTTTACAGCATCTTCTTTAGTTACACGACCGTCTTTACCAGTTCCTTTAACATCAGATGCACTTATTCCTTTTTCAGCTAATACTTTTTTAGCTGCTGGAGATGCTGTGCCTGTAGCGTATGTTTCTTTAGCGGGTTCAGCTTTAGGTGCTTCTTTTTTCTCTTCAGTTTTTGGTGCTGCTTCTTTAGGTGCTCCAGCTCCTTCTGGTTTTGCGGCATCCATATCAATATGACAAACTACTGCACCTACTGCTACTGCATCACCCTCTTCAGCTTTTAAAGTGATTATTCCGCTTTCTTCCGCAGGCAATTCTAACGTTGCTTTGTCAGAATCTACTTCGGCAATTGGTTGATCTTTCTCAACGTAATCACCATCTTCAACTAACCAAGTTGCAATTTCTACTTCTGTAATTGATTCCCCCGGAGAAGGAACTTTCATTTCTAAAACCATCAGTTCTAAATTTTATATATCTGAATTATTTTATTTCTTTTATTTGGACGTTCCCTATCGGGTCGGGCTTTTCGAGCTACATGGTAGCTTACTACAATCCCTAACGCATTATTTGTTTTTTAATCAAAAACCTTATCTATAATAGCCTGGTGACGTCTTTTAAAACGTGCACTTGAACCTGCTGCTGGTGCCGAACGGTATTCTTCTGAAGCACATTCTAACCTAGCTAATTCAAAACGTTCTAACATATAACTCCAAGCTCCCATATTTTTAGGTTCTTCTTGAGCCCAAACATAACGCTCTACATTTAGGTACTTATCCATTACTTCTTTAATTTTATCATTGTGTAATGGGAACAATTGCTCTATACGAACTAAAGCAACGTCTTCTCTTCCTAACTTTTCGCGTTCAGCTAATAAGTCGTAATAGAATTTACCTGTACAGAACACTATTTTCTTAGCTTTTGAAGTATCAATAGTGTCATCAATTACCTCTTGGAAAGTTCCGTTTGCTAAATCTTCAATAGGGTTTACTGCTTTTGGTAAACGTAATAAACTTTTTGGTGTGAAAACAATTAATGGTTTTCTAAAATCACGCTTCATCTGACGGCGCAAAATGTGATACATGTTTGCTGGTGTAGAACAGTTTGCTATTGTCCAGTTATCAGTTGATGATGATTGTAAGAAACGTTCTATTCTTCCTGATGAGTGTTCTGGCCCTTGACCTTCATACCCGTGAGGTAGTAACATTACCAATCCGTTTTGTAACTTCCATTTATCTTCTGCCGAAGAAATATACTGATCGAACATAATTTGTGCTCCGTTGGCAAAATCACCAAACTGAGCTTCCCAAATTGTTAATGTATTTGGTGCTGCCATTGCATACCCGTAATCAAACCCTAACACCCCATATTCTGATAAGTGAGAGTTGTAAATTGTCATCTCTCCTTTACTCTTAGGGTTTGTGTTTAGTAAGTTTACACGTTCTAAAGTTTCTTCATCACGCATAATTGCATGACGGTGAGAGAATGTTCCTCTTTCTACATCTTCTCCAGAAATACGTACATCATAACCTTCTTCTAATAAAGTACCATACGCTAGGTTCTCAGCAGTACCCCAATCTAGCAAATTATCTTCAAACACCATTTTTTCACGACCTTTTAAGATACGTTCAGCTTTACGTACAAATTTGTGTCCTTCTGGCGTTTTTGAAATTACCCTTGCAATACCTTTTAAATCTTCTATGGAATAAGTTGTATCAACAGGCTGTAACATTTCTTGTAATTGCTTTCGTACAAACCCATCCCATACATCTGGCATGAACTCCTGAATTTTAGACGTTTCTTTCTTTTTAGACTCTGTGAACTCAGCTTCTAAATGTGTCTTAAATTCATCTGTAATTTTCTGTAAGTAGTCCGCTGTTATGCTTCCCTCTTCAATTAATTTATTTGCATAAATTTCTCTTGCATTTTTATGCTTAGAAATTGCTTTGTATAATTTTGGTTGTGTAAATCGTGGCTCGTCTCCTTCATTATGCCCGTACTTACGGTATCCTAACAAATCAATA
Organism: Tenacibaculum sp. 1B UA; assembly: GCF_033978845.1. NCBI lineage: Bacteria > Pseudomonadati > Bacteroidota > Flavobacteriia > Flavobacteriales > Flavobacteriaceae > Tenacibaculum > Tenacibaculum sp. 1B UA. Next base: position 1,626 of record NZ_JAKVUA010000024.1, on the reverse strand, counting down.
AAAATATCTTTGTTGAATTTCATACGATATTCAACTGCCATTTCCATTGCATGACATACAGCTTCTGCATCATCCGCATTTACATGTAGTACTGGAGACAAGGTTACCTTAGCTACATCAGTACAATACGTACTTGAACGAGCATCTAAATAATTGGTTGTAAAACCTACTTGATTATTTACTACAATGTGGATAGTACCTCCTGTTTTGTATCCGTTTAATTGTGCCATTTGCACAACTTCGTACACAATTCCTTGGGCTGCTACAGCTGCATCACCATGTACTAAAATTGGAAGTATTTTATTTTCGTTTCCTTCATAGTCTTTCTCTATCTTAGCTCTAACAATTCCTTCCGCTACTGCATCAACTGTTTCTAAGTGAGATGGATTTGGCACTAAGTTCATCTTCATCTTTTGTCCACCTTGATACGCTTTACTTAAGGTTAAACCTAAATGGTACTTAACATCTCCATCTATGTCTTGATCTTCGAAATCTTTTCCTTCAAATTCGCTAAATAAATCGCGAATTGGTTTTTTGAAAATATTTACTAAAGTATTTAAACGTCCACGGTGTGCCATTCCTAACACACACTCTTCTACTCCATATTCTTCAGCTGCATCTCGTAACGCCACACTAACTCCAGGGATCAATGTTTCTCCTCCTTCAACAGAGAATCTTTTTTGACCTACATACTTCGTTTGTAAAAAGCTTTCAAAAGTTGAAGCTTGATTTAGCTTTGTAAGAATATACTTTTTAGATTCTACATCGTAACTAGGATGGTTTGCGTTTTTATTCAAACGATCGTTCCACCATTTTAACTCTTCAGGGTTTCGTACATACATATACTCAACTCCTATACTTTCGCAGAAAACAGACTTTAAGTAGTTTATGATTTCAGCTAGACTTTTAGCCCCTATACCTAAAATTTCTCCTGCACTGAAAACCTTAGATAAATCTGATTGATTTAACCCAAAATTCTCAACATCTAATGTTGGGGTGTAGGTTCTTCTGTTTCGTACTGGGTTTGTTTTGGTAAACAAATGACCACGGGTACGGTAACCGTTGATTAAATCGATTACTAAAAACTCTTTACGTACTTCTTCAGGGACTTCTACCGAAACTTCTTCATCTGTTAATGAGTAATTCTCGTTAGCCAAATCATATCCTTGAAAGAAACTTCTCCAACTTGGTTCTACCGCATCAGGATTTTTTTGATATTGTTCATACAAATCACCTATAAAACCTGCATGTGTTGCGTTTAAGAACGAAAACTTGTCCATATATTTTGTTATACTTTTCTATCTATAAGAATAATGGTGACAAAAGTACAACTTTTACGAAAAAAACCATTCCTTTTTAGTCTAATTTTAAACTCTTTAACGAGTACTGTCTTTTTGTTAAATTTCAGTTAAAAGCATCTTTTTTTAAAAAATAAATCCCTGAAATTCAGAAATAATAAAAATCACATGCGTTTTTTATTAAAAATAATTTGCAGATATAAAAAAACTCCTTAAATTTGCACTCGCATTTTAAGACACATGTGTTTTAAATTCCTCCTTAGCTCAGTTGGTTAGAGCATCTGACTGTTAATCAGAGGGTCCTTGGTTCGAGTCCAAGAGGGGGAGC
>NZ_JAKVUA010000023.1:0-47356 GCF_033978845.1 Tenacibaculum sp. 1B UA | reverse complement strand
AACTAGAGTTAAATCATCTGTATTTATACGCATAACAAAATATAAGATTTTGTCAACGAATTAGTTAACCTTTACAAGTTCGAGTGATTTTGTGTAACCAAGTGAAACAAAATAGTATCGAGAACCTTGTTACTACCAAATACTTCTCGATACAAAATTCACTTCACTGTGTTTCGTAAATTTCACTCGAAGTGACAGTTAGATGTAATTTTTGGCTTGCTTTCTAAGGACGTTTTATATCAAGACAAAATGAAAGTATATGTTTGTGAGTAACTCTGCTTTATGAGATTTCTCAGTCGCTCATAAAATCGCTTCTTCGAAATGACCGTTTTAGATTCATGAGATTACGTCACTTTACTGTGTTTCATTCATAAAGACGTTGAAATGTCAGTTCGAGTAATTTTGTGTAACTAAGTGGAACAAAATAGTATCGAGAACCTTGTTACTACCAAATATTTCTCGATACAAAATTTCCTTCACTGTGTTTCGTGAATTTCACTCGAAGTGACAGTTAGATGTAATTTTTGGCTTGTTTTCTAAGGATGGTTTTTACCGTAATTGCGAGGAGGTAGAGAAGAGTATGAATAAACGTCGACCTATTTTTATTTTGCTAGAATTCAAGGTTATGGAGTACAAGAGAATCCAAAGAGTTTACAGTCTGGATTCGAATACGGAATACAACGTAGAATTCAAAAAAAGAAAAATAAGTCTTGATTTTTTGTTTCGTTTTGTATCAAGACAAAATGAAAGTAGTTGTTTGTGAGTAACTCTGCTTCATGAGATTTCTCAGTCGCTCATAAAATCGCTTCTTCGAAATGACCGTTTTAGATTAATTGGATTAGGTTGTTATCCAATTCGACTTTAGTGTATGTAAGTAATCTTATTAAGAATACTCGTAAGTACGTCTTTTTTCTAACCAAGAACTCACACTACCTAGTTCACGAGCTTGATAAAAATTATTCTCTCGTAAAATACAATCTGTAGAAGCAGTTGTGTCTATTTTAATAAATCGATATAAAACCAATTTTATAATAGATTCTCTCACTGACTCGTAGGTAGCTCCGTTATTTTGATTGTTGTTAATTATTTCTTGAATAAAATTGTCTATTCTATTAAATTTAGTTTCAGTTAATAAGGCTTTAAAAACTACTTCTTCCATAATTCATGTTTTATACAGGCAAAATTATCTATTAGAACAATGATTTAAAAGGAGATATATGCAGAAAAAAATGTGGATTTCCGAAGAGGTGTTTATTGGTCTCTGTCGAATTGAAGGAGTATGAGACTAAAAAATAGTAAGAACAGGAGTTACTCACTTTGTGAGATTTAACTACGCTGAACCTTACAATTTCTCACTCGTACCTTCTTCGAAATGAAAAGTATAGGAGAGGGTTAGTTCACCCCACAACACTTTTTGTATTTCACTCCGCTATCACAAGGACAAGGATCGTTTCTGTAAATATCAAGACGTTTTAAATGTAGATTCATGTCATCCATATCTTGCTTAAAAATTTGTTCTAGCAATTCATAAAGGTCAGGGTGTTTTCTAGCTAATAACTTTGGGCGTTCAAAAAAGTATTCGCTTGCTACCGAGAAAAACTCCGCTTTGTTAGTTCCTCCATACGGATTGATATCAGAAGCATCGTTGTATATTTCTTCAATCTTTTTGTTGATTAAGTCTACCCAAGGAATGCTGTATTGTTTTTCTAATAATACATGTGGAATTCCGTCAATATTTCCATCTAGTTTATCAATTAAATGCACAAATTCGTGAATGGCAGTATTCTTTTTATCGGTTTCATTTTCAAAACCTAGCTGTAAAGCAGGTTTAGATAAAATCATTTTTCCTTCTAAATACCCGTTACCTACCATTCCTAAAATTCTTCGGTTGTTTCCTTCTGTTTCAAAATGTTCGTTAAACATGGCAGGATATAGAATGATTTCTTTGATGTTGGGGTAGCGCCATTCAGGAAAATTAAAAATAGGAATTACAGCACTGGAAGCTATAAGTAGTTTGTCCGTAATTGTAATCGTAACGTCAACACCAACAACGTCATGATTTAACAAAAATTCAAAAACCTTGAACTCGAACAATTCTTTTTTATCAGGAGTAAGTGCGTTGTAAAAAGCAACTTTTTTAGTTAAAATAATTTTCCATTTGTTAGGAAAGTGAGTTGTAGGTTGTTTCCATTGAGGTGCTGAGATATTTTTTTTGAATACAAGAAAAATACCTACGATTATAATTATAGATAAGTCATTTAAAATAGAGTTGCGACAACCAGTAATTTTTTTCAAATATATAAAAATAGGGTAGAGTGGAAACATTAGTGAAGCCATTTACTAATCGACGGATTCCACTTTGACTTTGCTCAGTATCCATTTGTAATGACAGTTTGGTATTAACTTAACGGATTGTTTTTTAAAGATATTTTAGATAACATCTTTGTGAAGATAAAAAGCCTGTGTAAAAATAATTACACAGACTTTTTATAAAAAATAAGGAGGGGTTACGATTTTTGCTTTATAGCATTAATCGTTGTTTTTACCACAAACCAGCAGAAACATACAATACCTAAAGAGAATACAATATCTCCTATCATTCGCATCCATTTTAAGGTTTGTACTGTAGGATTGTATAATAACTCTGGATCTCTAGCAAAAGAATACCCTTTGGTTATTGAGGTGTATGCTTGAATTATACCAACTGGTAATAAGCTTAATACGACCATTAATATCAATCCAATATTTAAGAACCAAAATGCATTTTTTACCAATTTTTCGTTCCAAGCAATGTTTGAATATAGACGTAAACAAATTAAAATAAAGCCCATACCTAACATTCCATATACTCCAAACAAGGCAGTGTGTGCATGTACTGCAGTAGTATTTAACCCTTGAATGTAGTATAGTGCAATAGGAGGGTTGATTAAGAACCCGAATACACCAGCCCCTACCATGTTCCAAAAAGCAACAGCAATAAAGAAAAAGATAGGCCATTTATAACGTTGAATCCAAGCATTCTTTTTCAACAAATTCCAGTTTTCTCTAATTTCAAATCCCATTAAGGTAAGCGGTACCACTTCCAAAGCACTAAACGTAGCTCCTAAGGCAATGGCTTGCACCGGTGTTCCTGAATAATATAAGTGGTGTAAGGTACCAATGATACCACCTGCTAAGAAAATTGTTGCTGAGGCTATCGCTGTTTTTCCTGCTGTTTTGGTTGAAATAACTTTCATTCGAGAAAAGATATAAGCAATAACTACGGTAGCAAATACCTCAAAGAAACCTTCTACCCATAAGTGTACGAGCCACCACCTCCAATAATTAATTACTGGTAATGAGCTGTTTTCTCCATACATTAATCCTGAGAAAAAGAACATACCAATAGCAATTACAGCTATTAATAGGATAGAAAGTAAATGTTTAGAATCGTCTTTTTTACGGATACCATACCACACATGTCTACCAACCATAACTACCCATAATATTAAACCAATACCTAAGAATATTTGCCAGAATCTACCTAAATCCATGTATTCGTATCCCTGGTGGCCAAAGAAGAAGTTGGTAGTTAAATCTAAAAACTGATGTACACCTAACCATTCTCCTAACATTGAACCTAAGACAATTATTAATAAGGCTACAAATAAGAAGTTGATACCGAAAACTTGGTACTTCATTTCTTTACCACTGATTATTGGCGCTAAGAATAATCCTGTAGCTAACCAAGTAGCAGCAATCCAAAATACAGCAAGTTGCGTATGCCATGTTCTTGAGATTGAATACGGAAGATATTCAGATAAATTAAATCCGAAGAATGCATGCCCTTCTACTGTGTAATGTACAGTAACAATTCCCAAAACAACTTGTAATACAATAAGTAGGGAAATAACTAAAAAGTACTTCAATACTGCTTTTTGAGACCTAAATAGCTTTAAGTCGAGTAAAGGATCTTTGTTTGGGTTTGTTACTGCTTCTCCTTTTTCATGGTTTCGGATGTAATAATAAGTTAACACTCCAATAAATAGTAGTAATAAAATTATCGAGAACCCTGACCAAAGTTGTGAATCGGGAGTAATCGTATTATTAATTAACGGCTCATGTGGCCAGTTAGAAGTATAGGTGTAATCTTTTCCAGGTCTTTCTGTACTTGCTGCCCAAGAGGTCCAGAATAAGAAAGCATTTAGTTTTCGTAGTTTTTCAATATCGGTTAAGGCGCCTTCTGGAATGGCATATTTTTCATGACCTTTCGAAAAGATGTTTGTGTAATGTGCTGAGTTTGCGACAATAGCTTCTTTTCGTTCTTTTGAAATAGTTATTGATTGGTCTTTTTCATTAAACGTATTGGTTCTAATATCTTTTACCAATCGAGCTTTTAGAGCAGCTTTATTTTCTTCATCTAAAGCGTCATAATCAATATTAAAATCTCTTTTTGACCAATAGTTTAATAAGTAAACTGCTTCTTTATGAATCCAATCGGCTGTCCAGTCTGGAGCTACATAACTTCCGTGTCCCCAAATAGAACCCACTTCCATTCCTCCAATAGATTCCCATATATTTTGTCCATCTTGAATATCTTTTTTAGTGTATATAGTTTCGTTACTTCCGTTAACTTTTACTGTTTCAGGTATAGGGGGTTGGGTTTGGTAAACTTCTGTACCTACCCATATTAATGCAATAAATGATAATACGACTACTGCAATAAATCCAGTCCAAATTTTTCTCATTGTTAGTTATTTAATTGATTTTCTAATTTGATTGCTTTTTTAAATAGAATGTTGTTTTCTAAATGAATGTGTTTGTGTAAATCTTCTTCAAACTCTTGTAACATAGCTAAAGCAACTTTATAAGTGTTGCAGGCATCAGCAGGAGGAGTGTAGTTATTAGTAAGTTTTGAAATGATTCTAAATCTATCCCCTTCATTATCATGCTCAGTATGCATCATATTAATAGGGTTTTCTACCGTGCCAAATGGGGGAGGAGAAAGAGGAGTGTTCGTATTACTAGCTGTGACTAACTTTTTAATAAAAGGAAATAAAATAAGTTCCTCTTTTTTCATGTGAGTTGTTAGTTCACCTGCACTTTTTTTAAAAAGCTGTAAAACTTCATGTAGCTCAGTATGATTGTTACCATGTACCTTAGCTATTTTAGTTAGGTATTCTAAAACTTCAGGAATTTGTTTTTCTACATATACATGGTGATTTTGGTAGATGTAATCACACAAAAAATCTAACGACCAGTTTTGATAATCGTTATTTGATTTTGAACCCTTATCAATACGAATTAGTTTATTGATTAACGTATCTGGAATAATATTTTTTTTCATTGAAACTTCTTGAATAGTTCTATTACCATTGCAACAAAAATCAATTCCATATAGTTTAAAAATTGTAGCTGTTTTATAGTTGTTTGCAACTATGTTAGCTACTATTGAGTTGTTATTTATTTCCATTTTGTTTTAGTTTATGTTTTTATAGATAATAAAAAGATCTTTTTATCTTTTATTATTGTAAATTTTTTTATTCTCGTTTTAGCCAGAAAGTATTTTTCTTATCATTTGTGTATAATATATCATGAAGGGTATTCCTTTCTAACATTTTTCTTAAGTTGTCTCTAATTTCTATAAATTTAAAGTGAAGAGGGCAGGGAGAGCTATCGTCACATTGCTTTAAACCCAATCCGCAACCTGTGTAAATACTATCACCATCTAATACACGAACCACATCACTTAAACGAATTTTTTTAAGGTCAGCTTTGTTAATTACAAATCCACCATAAGGTCCTTTAATAGAATCAATAATATTATTCTTCGTTAAAATTTGGAGTATTTTCCCTGTAAAAGCTTCTGGTGAATCAATAGCAGCAGCAATGGCTTTTACACCAACTTTGTTATCTAAGCTAGATTGCTCTGCAACAAAAATAGTTGCTCTTAAACCGTATTCACAAGATTTTGAAAACATATAAAATAATATGCTACAAAGATATTAGTTTTCTTTATAAAAGACACTAAAGTCTTTTATTTTTTTATAAAAAAAGCATCATTAAAAAATGATGCTTTTGAATGTTTTTAAGACTTAGTTTTTTCGGTACCAGTAAGCGGTTCTACCAAAGGCAGCAAAACCTATGTAGCCTCTAATTTTTAATTTGTTGTCGTTTTCAAGTTTAATATAACATTTATATTCTTTTCCGTTTTTAGGATCTAAAATTTTCCCACCGCTCCATTCGTCACCATCTTTTTTTAGTCCTGTTAAAATATTCATTCCTAAAATAGGGGTGTTTTTACGCTTCCCGCTACATTTATCACAAACAGCTTCTTGACGTTTTTCGTTTGTAATCTCAACAATTTTAGCGTATGCTTTTCCGCCTTTTTTATATACTTCAATTACAGAATCAACTTTGTTAGTTTCTTCATCGCGGTTTTCCCATTTTCCGAAAATAGTTTGTGCGCTCATTGAAAAGCTAATGGTAGTAAGTACTAAAGTAAAAAGTATTTTTTTCATTATGTATAAGTTTTAATAATATATCGTTTTCAAAAAGTATTCCAATTAATCGTATTGTGCGTCAAAATTGCTATCCCATTTTCCTTGTACACGTAACACTTGTTCAATAATATCACGAGCACAACCGTTACCGCCTGTTTTATCAGAAATGTATTTTGAAACTTGTTGTATTTCACGAGCGGCATCGTTAGGGCAAGAAGGCATTCCAACGAGTTTCATTACAGGATAATCAGGAATGTCATCTCCCATGTACATCACATTTTCAGGATTCAATTTGTGCTTTTCAACCAATTCATTAAACTGTTTAATTTTGTTATGAGCACCTAAATAAATATCGGTAATACCTAAGCCTTCTAAGCGTGTACGTACACCTTCATTTTTTCCTCCTGAGATGATACAAACTCTGTAGCCTGCTTTTACAGCAGCTTTTAAAGCGTACCCATCTTTAATATTCATTTGACGTAAGAGTTGCCCATCAGGAAAAACGGTTACAATTCCGTTAGTCAACACACCATCTACATCAAAAATAAAAGTATCTATTTGAGGTAAGTATTCTTTATAACTCTTTTCCATTTTTTTGGATTGATTTTGTAATAAGTTTATAAATTTCTTGTTGTTCAGCATTTAATAATGCTAAATGATTTTGAATAGTTTTTTGGTCATTTCTTTTGGCAGGACCTGTTTGTGCTGCCTCAGGACTCAGCTTGGTTATTTTTTGAGCTGTTTCTTTAACCAACGGTTGTAATACTTCAAAAGGAACTTGGTATTCATTACAAATATCAGCACCAATCTTATACATGTGGTTGGTAAAGTTATTTACAAAAACGGCTGCGACGTGTAATCGTTTACGTTGTTCAGAATTGATACGGTATATCTTTTTTCCGATTGATTTTGCTAGATCTTCTAATAACTGCAAGTCTTCTTCATTTTCAGCTTCTAAACAAAACGGAATTTCATCAAAATTAACTTCCTTGTTTTTTGAAAAACTTTGCAATAAGTAAAAAATACCTTTGCGACCTGTGTTTTGTAACGATTGTATAGCCACACTTCCAGAAGTGTGCACTACTAAACCGTTTTTTTGTTCAATTTTATGAGAAACATCACCAATAGCATCATCAGAAACAGCAATGATATATACATCAGCTTTTGTTAAAAGCTCTATGCTATTTGTAATAGAAGTAACTCCTTTTAAATGTTGAACTTGTTTAATATTTCGAGCATAAACTTGTACTAACGATACTTCGTTTGTTTTACTAAAAGCATTGGCTAAATGTGTAGCTACATTACCGCCTCCTATAATGGTAACCTTAATCATAGCACGAAGATATTGAAATTAATTAAAAATATTTTCGCATATTTGTACCATTATGATTGTATAAGTCGCCTCAAATAGTGGTGTTGCCTCAGCAACAAATAGTTATGTCTTACTCTTTTTAAGACAATTTTATGTATTTATAAAACTTTATAGTGACTGATTACAATCAAACATCAAAACAAACCATATTTTCACTTTTTAAAGATGCTGTTTTAGGAAGACAGCAAGATTTTACGACAGGAAGTATTCGTAAGGCAATTTTTGTATTGGCTATTCCGATGATTTTGGAAATGCTGATGGAATCTATTTTTGCTTTGGTAGATATTATTTATGTATCGAGGGTAAGTGTAAACGCAGTAGCTACTGTAGGATTAACTGAGTCGGTACTAACATTAGTATATGCAGTAGCGATAGGGTTGAGTATGGCGGCAACCGCTTTAGTTGCTCGTAGGACAGGAGAAAAAGATGCTGAAGGAGCAAACCAAACAGCAGTACAAGTTATCTTTCTAGGAGTATTTATTTCAATACTTATTAGTGTTGTAGGAATTTTATATCCAAAAGAAATACTAGCACTCATGGGAGGGGAGCCAGACTTAATAGCTGAAGGTTTTGGTTATACCCAAGTATTGTTAGGAGGAAACATTACTGTAATGTTACTGTTTTTAATCAATGCTATTTTTAGAGGAGCAGGAAATGCATCTATAGCAATGTGGACGTTGATTTTATCAAACGGATTAAATATTATCCTTGATCCTATTTTTATCTTCGGATTAGGACCTATACCTGCATACGGAGTAGAAGGAGCAGCTATAGCAACAACAATAGGTAGAGGAACAGCAGTTGTGGCACAATTGCTAGTATTGTTCTTTGGGGCAGGTAAAGTAAAATTAGTTGTTAAAGATCTAGTGATAAGAGCTTCAGTAATGATAAACTTAATTAAAGTGTCATTAGGTGGAATAGGGCAGTTTATTATTGGAACTTCAAGCTGGGTATTTTTAATGCGAATTATGTCTGAATTTGGAAGCGAAGTACTTGCTGGATATACAATTGCTATTCGAATAATGATGTTTACTTTAATGCCTGCTTGGGGAATGAGTAATGCAGCAGCAACATTGGTAGGCCAAAACTTAGGAGCACAACAACCGGAAAGGGCAGAGAAATCTGTTTGGATTACCAGTAAATACTGTGCTATTTTTATGGGAATAGTATCATTGATTTATATAGTTTTTGCCCCAACTTTTTTAGGATGGTTTTCTGAAAATTCTGAAGTTGTTGAAAATGGAGCATTGTGTTTACAAATTATGGCGGCAGGATATATAGCGTATGCATACGGAATGGTTGTAATTCAATCATTCAATGGTTCAGGTGATACGAAAACACCGACCTATATCAATTTTGTGTGTTTTTGGTTATTCCAATTACCGTTTGCATACCTTATGGCAATTACGTTAGGTTTTGGTCCTATTGGGGTCTTTTTAGCAATAACCTTAGCAGAAATTTTAATTGCCATTGTCGGTATTTGGATGTTTAAAAAAGGAAAATGGAAAACAGTTAAAGTGTAAACTTCATTTAGTAAATTAGCTATAATTATTTTAAAGGAAGTATTATATAAAACAATACAATAAATGAAACTAGATATATTAGCTTTTGGAGCGCATCCAGATGATGTTGAATTAGGGTGTGCTGCTACAATAGCCAAAGAAATTTCGTTAGGAAATAAAGTAGGTATAGTCGATTTAACCCGAGGAGAATTAGGAACACGAGGTTCCGCTGAGTTAAGAGATAATGAAGCAAGAATAGCTGGTGAAATCTTAGGAATATCAGTACGTGAAAATTTAGGCTTTGCAGATGGCTTTTTTAAGAATGATAGAGAGCATCAATTAGAAGTTATTAAAATGATACGTAAGTATCAACCAGAAATAGTATTGTGTAATGCTATTGACGATCGTCATATTGATCACCCAAAAGGAAGTAAGTTAGTGTCTGATGCATGCTTTTTAAGTGGTTTACTTAAAATAGAAACAGCGTTAGATGGAGTTAAACAAGAAAAGTGGCGACCAAAGCAAGTATATCATTATATACAATGGAAAAATATAGAACCTGATTTTGTAGTAGATGTTACAGGTTTTATGGATAAAAAGATAGGTTCGGTTATGGCGTACTCATCGCAGTTTTTTGATCCTAAGAGTAACGAACCAGAAACACCAATAACTAGTGTAAACTTTACTGATAGTATTGAGTATAGAGCAAGAGATTTAGGAAGATTAATTGGAGTTGATTTTGCAGAAGGTTTTACGTCAGAGCGTTATGTGGCAGTAGAAAATTTAAGTAAATTAATTTAATAAAAAATTTTGCCAAAATATGAAAAGCTTGTATATTTGCACCCGCAAGTTACATGGTGATTGTAGCTCAGCTGGTTAGAGCGCCGGATTGTGGTTCCGGAGGTCGCCGGTTCGAACCCGGTCTTTCACCCAAAAAGCAAAAGCCTTTCTAAGTAGAAAGGCTTTTTTTGTGGGGTAAACTTATTTAGATAAGCAATAAAAAAAGCTTCTCAGTTATTTCTGAGAAGCTTTTCTGTTTTTTAGCCATTGCTCATATTTGTCCTTATGTTTAAAACGCTTATGTGTCCATAAATAAAACTCAGGCTGTTTCCTAATATTTCGTTCGGTAATTTCTAAATATTTGTTTGTTATTTGATAGTTTTCAAAGTCTTTTGGTGAATCTGTTATCAGTTCAAACTCAACTTCAAAATAACCTCTCTTAATTTTTCTTGCAGCATAATTAACTACTACAAAATCATATTTTTTTGAAAGTATTTCAGCTCCTGTATGTATGGGAACTTTTACTCCTAAAAATTCAGACCAATAGTGAGTTTTGTGCACTTGAGGAGACTGGTCACTAAGTAGTATGTAGAGTCCTTGTGTGTTGTTTTTGTAATTTTTGTGAATTCCCTTTATGGTTTCAGAAGTTTTAAAACCAGTAACACCAAACTTGGATCTTGATGTTTTTACTACTTTTTCAAAATATTTATTAGCCAGTCTAGTATATGCTCCAAAAACAGGTATATCTAAAACTAAAGGAGTGTTTATAGACCATTCCCAGTTAGCTTGATGCGCTCCTACTAAAGCAATACTTTTGCCTTCTTTTGCAAGTTTGTTAACAAGTTCGGGGTTTTTGTATTTATAGCGTTTAAGTATTTCTTTTTCACTAATGGTAAAAGACTTAATGCTTTCAAAAATTAAATCGACAAAGTGTTTATAAAACTTTCTTGCAATGTTTTTTATTTCCTTATCACTTTTATCTGGAAAAGCCATTTTTAGGTTTTCAATAACAACTTTTTTACGGTAGCCTACAAGGTCGAAAACAATAAAGCGAAAAAAATCAGAAATTATATATAATAATCTCATTGGTAAAATTGATAATATCCATATAAGTGGATACACAATAATAAATATGAGTAGTTTCATTAAGTTTTAATTTTAGGCAAATATCGTATTAATTAATGAATGATTTACTTTATTAACTTTTGTTTATGTTTGTGGATATATATAAAACTATGAGTCAAATTATTATTATACTAATTGTAGCTAATGTATTAGTATCTCTTAAAGGGTTTAACGATGCTGCTTTTTTTGATCGCTATAAATTTCAGGTTCAAAAAATATTGGACGGAGAGAAAATACGCATGCTAACCTCTGGTTTTTTACATGTAGATTGGTTGCATTTGGGGTTTAACATGTATGCTTTGTATTTATTTGGAAAAGTGGTTGATTCAAGTTTTGGAACATTAAACTTTATACTAATTTATTTTGCAAGTTTAATAGCAGGAAGTATGTATTCGTTGTATCAACACAAAAGAGTACCTTACTATAGTGCGGTTGGAGCATCGGGAGCAGTATCAGGAGTCATATTTTCTTCTATAATGTTGTACCCAGGTATGGAGTTAATTATGTTGCCAATACCAGTTCCAATTCCAGGATATGTTTTTGGTGTTGGGTATTTGTTGTACTCTATTTACGGAATGAAAAATCAAGTGGGAAATATTGGTCATTCAGCACATTTAGGCGGAGCGATAGGTGGGTATTTAATAACATTATTGTTGCGACCAAGTGTGATAACAAATCACACGGTAATGATTGGTGTTATGGCATTAATTATTGCGGGGTTATTTTTCTTTGGAGATAAACTAAAAATGAATAAATAAAAAAACCGAAACTAATGTTTCGGTTTTTTTGAGCGAGAGACCAGGTTCGAACTGGCGACATTCAGCTTGGAAGGCTGACGCTCTACCAACTGAGCTACTCTCGCATTGGTAAAGTTTTTGCAATTACTTGCTGTGTTTTAATTAGAGCGGGAGACCAGGTTCGAACTGGCGACATTCAGCTTGGAAGGCTGACGCTCTACCAACTGAGCTACTCCCGCAGTAAAGCGGTTGCAAATATAAGACTGTTTCTAATATCTGCAAAGACTTTTTTGAAAAAAATTAACAAAGAATTTACCTTTTAGACATAACTTTCAGAAAGTGAATAATATAAGGTTTTAAATATTTTATATGCTGTAAGAGTATTTATAGAGATGAGTATAAAATCTATTTTTTTATGTAATAAAATGCACTAAAACCTGTTTCAATATTCTTGTAGTTTATCATAAGTTATGATGCTGAACATGATTTAAAAATTTAAAAAGGAACTAATATCTAAATAATCAATAAAAAAAGACTATCTTTGTCACGTTCAAGTAGAACACCTTAATTATTTCAAAGTAGTATATAGTAATTAGTTTTTTGAGTTTATTCTCTTCTTGCCTTTTTTATTTCATTATTCCTTTATTTCTTTTAAGTGTTTATAGCATAATAGCTTTTTGTAACTGTGTAACAACATTATAAAATAGTTATATAAAGGTTCTTCTTTTACACAACATTATATAATAATTTAAAATTTAAGTAAGATGCAAGAAGGCACAGTAAAATTTTTTAACAGCTCAAAAGGATTTGGGTTTATTACATCATCAGAATCAGGAGAAGATATTTTTGTACACAACTCAGGGTTAATTGACGATGTTAGAGAGAATGACAAAGTACGTTACGATACCGAACAAGGTAAAAAAGGCTTAAACGCTTTTAATGTAGAAATTGTAGATTAAAGTTGTGGTTAGTTTATAACCTATACATAACTATATAGAAAAGGCTATCTGAAAAGATGGCCTTTTTTTATGTTCAATTTTTAAGCGAATCACCTTTTGAAATAAAAGGTAATCCAAACTCAGAACTCAAGAGTAATAAAAGAAATATTGGTTGCATGTTGTGTTTTTTTATTATAGGTTTTAAGAAGCTCTAAAAACTGAAAAATTTCTTTGACAAAATTTGAGGTAATTTTTTCTTATATTTATATTCTACAAAAATATTCTACAAAAATATTCTACAAAAATATTCTACAAAAATATTCTACAAAAATATTCTACAAAAATATACTATGAAAAATAAAAGAAAAAAAATAAAGTTAAAAACTAAATTTGTTATTATTATCTTGACTTTAGCTTTTCATAATGTAAAATCACAAACAAGTAACTCTATAGGATATAATCAATGGCATGAGATAAATTTTGTTGATGAGTTTGGAAATGAGACTGATAAAAAAGGGAAAAGATACTATACAACAGGTAAGTTTAGTAATAGTGCAACTAATAATAGTGATTTAACAATTAGAATAACAGATTATAAAAAATATTTCCATTTCAGTTTATTTGAATATAATAGAAAACCTGGAGTTATATTTAGAAGTGGTAGTTACAATTTTGTGTTAGTCAGTATTCAAGATAGATATGGCACAATTATTAGAAAAGGTGTGCCAATATTAAAATCAGGAGGTATAAATATAAGAAAGAAGAGTAAGTTGGGAAAAATCATTAAAAAAAATGAACCAATAAAAATACATATATCAGAAGCTTCAGAATACGGTAATAACTCAACTTATTTATTCAAACTATTTTATTAGTATAATTTAACAATATTACCACAAGTACCTTAATTAAATTACTTTTTTATAATCAAAGATTTTGTTTACCTGATATCAAAGAGTATAATTTAATTATAGTATGAGGAATAAAAAGAACCCACTCAAAAAGATTGAGTGGGAAAATTGCTATGAAAAAGAACTTAAGACGTCTCTTAAGTACTACAAATTTACTTATAATTTAATTAATAAAAGAATAAAAAGACGTAAAAAAAGTAAGGATAAGCCAAAAAAATATTTTTTTTGATTTGTAGCTCTAATAAAAAGTATAAATTTTACGGTTGAAGTATTAAAGGAGGAGAAAAAAGCGGGAGAACCCGCTTAGTTTTTTAAAAAGGTTGAGGCTGGCATTGCGGTTCAGCACAACCAAACCAAATTCGAGAACAGGTATTGTCAGGTAATAAACATTGTGCTTTACCACCGTTAATAGATCGTTGTTCCTTTTTGTTTAAATTAGTTCCTAAGTTTGAGATATTCTTTATCATAATAAAAGTTTTAAGTTTCTCAAATTTAGGGTGTTTAAAATATAATACTAGAAAAAAAACCGTAATATAGGTAAGGTTTTATATTATTTATTTTAAACTTTCTTTCAGTCTCTTAAAAGAAAGATTGTTCATCTCTTATAATTTTTAGAAAATGGAAACCATATATTTCAAAGCCTTCGTTATAATAAAATTTATGAGACTTTCTGTTAGCAGTATAAGTGTTTAATTCAACAGCTTCACAACCTTTAGATTTCGTATAGTTATACACCCATTTAAAAAGTTGTTTGCCAATATTGTTGCCTCTATAAATTTCATCAATAATTACATGGTCTGGTTCTACACTTTTACCGATATAATGTCTAGTGCTATACCAAAGTCCACAAACACCTATAAGCTTATCATCATCAAAAACACCTACACATTCATAATTAGAAAATTCAGCCATTTCCAAAACTCGAGATTCTAAAATATCTTGCGGTGTAGTAGTATTTGCTTTACGCAAAAGGGGAAGGATTGCAAGAATATCTTCTTTACTAATTAGGTTAAAACTTATATTCATTCTGTATTTTTGGATTAAAGAAATTTAAGATGATAAAAATAAAAAATATATCAGCTCAAGAAACCTATAATATTCGATTAACTGTTTTACGAAATAACATTGACCTACCTTATAAGTTTAAAGAAGATAAGTATGAAAGGAGCTTTCATTTAGGAGCTTTTCACAATAATAAATTGGTAGGTATAGCATCTTTTATACAGAATAGAATTGATGTTATTAAAGGAGAGCAATATCAATTAAGAGGAATGGCAACATTACCAGAGGTCAGAGGGATGGGAGCCGGAAGAATGTTAGTAGAAAAAGCTAAAAGTGTTTTAAAGGGTAAGGATATTACTATTTTATGGTGTAATGCAAGAAAAGAAGCAGTAGGGTTTTATGAAAGTTTGGGCTTTACAATAATAGGAGAGGAGTTTGAGGTACAAAAAGTAGGGTCTCATTTTAAAATGTATATGGAAATATAGGCATAAAAAAAAACCCAAATCGAATGAATTGGGTTTTGTAGCGAGGAGCAGATTTGAACTGCCGACCTCAGGGTTATGAATCCTGCGCTCTAACCAACTGAGCTACCTCGCCTGATTGCGGGTGCAAATATAATTACTTTTTAGTTTTAGGCAACAAACATTTAAATTTTTTTTTAAAAAATAATTATATATATTGGCACTTAAAGAAAAAAATAAATGAGCAAAGTTAAATTTGAGTTAGAGTTTCCTATTCATGCTTCTCCAAGCATGTTATATCAATATTTTGCAACACCAGCAGGTTTAGAAGAATGGTTTGCAGACAGAGTAAATTCACGAGGAAAGCTTATTACTTTTATTTGGGATGATTCTGAAGAAGAGGCAAAGATTATTACCAAGAAAACAGATGAACGCATTAAGTTTAAATGGACTGAAAGTGAAGGCGATGATAGTTATTTTGAATTTAAAATACAGGTAGATCCATTAACAAAAGATGTTGCTGTTATTGTTACAGATTTTGCCGATGATGAAGATGATGCGGAAGAAGCAAAAATGCTTTGGCAAAACCAAATAGAAGAATTGAAACATACAATAGGGGCTTAACATATAAGGAAAAAAGGCTAAAAGATAAACTCGACAATTTTGTCGAGTTTTTTTGTGGCTAATATTCACCTAAATTGTAAGTTTGCAATTAAAATTTTAAGAAATGGTAAACTTTAATGGAACTTTAATTTCTGATAACGAAGTACAGATTTCAACAAAGAATAGAGCGTTTAAGTATGGCGATGCTGTTTTTGAAACAATTAAAGTATTAAATGGTAAAGTTGTTTTTGTTGAAGACCACTATTTTAGGTTAATGGCATCAATGCGAATGCTTCGTATGAAGATACCTATGGAGTTTACCCTTGAATTTTTACAAGAAGAAATTCTTAAAGTAGTAAAAGAATTACCTAAATCTTCTACTTATAGAGTGCGATTAACTGTTTTTAGAAAAGATGGTGGTTTATATACACCCGTTACAAATGAGATAGACTATATAATTGAAGGAGCTCCATTAGAATACACTGAAAAAAAGGTGTATAGAATGGATGTGTTTAAAGATTTTTATAATTATTCAGGGTTACTTTCAACAATTAAAACAACAAACAGAATGTTAAATACATTGGCTGCTGTTTTTGCTGGAGAGAATGATTTAGATAATTGTATTTTACTAAATGAACGTAAAGGTGTTGTTGAAACTATTAATGGTAATATTTTTATTATAAAAGGAGCTGTTATAAAAACTCCCGCTTTAACTGAAGGCTGTATTAAAGGAATTATCAGAAAAAAAGTAATTGAAATTATAGAAAAACATCCAGAATATACAATAGAAGAAACAACTATTTCTCCTTTTGAAATTCAAAAAGCAGATGAAGTTTTTATAACTAACGCTATTGTTGGAATTCAATCAGTTACCAATTATCGTAAAAAAGAGTTTTCAACAGAGATAACAAATAAAATAAAAAGTAGCTTAAAGCTTGCAATAGTAACTAGCTAGCTAGGGCTAGTTCATTTGAATATCGCTAGGAGCATTAGCCCAAATTTTATACTTTCCACCTCGTTGGAGTAACTTGTCTTTCCAAAAATTTTGATCATTGGCGGTTAAAATATTTTCGTAGTCGTTTTCCGCAATAAACCAAGAATTCATTAATAATTCTTCTTCCAGTTGGCTTGTTCCCCAGCCAGAATATCCTAAAAAGAAACGAATATCACCAGCCTTTAACTGTTTATTGTTTAATAACTCTTTTAAAAGCTCAAAATCTCCCCCCCAGTAAATACCGTTTGCAACTTCAATACTATTAGGAAGCAAGTGTGGAACTTTATGAATAAAATATAAATTATCCTGTTCTACTGGTCCGCCTTGATATACTGTAAAATCACAGTCTATCTCAGGAACTAAATCGCTAAGTACGTGGTCTAAAGGTCTGTTTAAAATAAAACCCACTGAACTTTTTTCATTATGCTCAGTAAGTAAAACAATAGCTCTTTTAAAAGAACTATCATTTAAAATTGCTGGTTCAGCAATTAATAACCTACCTTTTTCCGGTTTAAATGCAACCATATTTTTTTAGTTTATAAACACTAAGGTAAATAAAAAATTAATAAAACTTTAACAAAAGTGTTAAAAAACCTGAGGAAATAGGAAAAAAACGGTAATTACATTTTTTCTAAAACGCTAATAACTTCATTTTTTTTACGAACTGAAACAGGAACCGTTGTTTTGTTTTTTAAAACTAAATAACCACCATCAGATTTTATAAATTCTTTAATAAACTGAATATTAATTAGATGACTTTGGTGAACTCTTAAGAAATCTAATTCTTTTAACATGTCAGCAAAGTATTTTAGAGTTTTTCCAACCAATATTTTTTGTCCATCATTCATAAAAAACTCAGTGTAATTATTATCTGACTGACAACGGACAATATCA
Organism: Tenacibaculum sp. 1B UA; assembly: GCF_033978845.1. Classification (NCBI taxonomy): domain Bacteria; kingdom Pseudomonadati; phylum Bacteroidota; class Flavobacteriia; order Flavobacteriales; family Flavobacteriaceae; genus Tenacibaculum; species Tenacibaculum sp. 1B UA. Next base: position 29,558 of record NZ_JAKVUA010000023.1, on the reverse strand, counting down.
TCTAAATTTACCACCATTATCTTATTAGCAGTGTTTAATGATATCTTTTTAGGACGTTGACTCGGTTTTGTAATGGATTGTTGAAGTACTGTTAACTGTTCTTTATCGGGTTTAATTTGATTTTTTGCTTTACTAATGGCATTTGTTAAGTCTTCATTTGAATATGGTTTTAGTACATAATCAATAGCAGCAAACTTAAAAGCTTTAATAGCATACTCGTCACTAGCTGTAACAAAAATAATTTTTGAAGATAGGTTTGGGTGAATTTCTAAAACATCGAAACCTGTACCGTCACCCAACATGATATCTAAAAATAAAATATCTGGTTGTTGTTTACGTAAAACTTTTGAAGCCTCAACCACACTTTTAGCAGTGCCAATAATTTCAATTTCTGGATGAAACTGAGTAAGGTCGTTTTGCAACATATTTAAAGCAGTAGGCATGTCATCTACTAAAATTGCAGTAAGTTTTGTCATGTTTTAAAAATCAGTTTTTAAAGGAATTTTAAAAAGTACTTTAGTCCCTATTATTTTCTCTTCATTATATATTTCATTAATAGAAATAGTACTCTTTTTTGAGAGGTTTTGAATACGCTCTTGTGTAACTTTTAATGCTACTGATTTATGTGAGCTTACTTTTTTTAGTTCTTTCGATTGATGAACTCCAATCCCGTTATCTACTATTTCACAATGTAAAAGGTCTTTCTTTGCAGAGAAATTAATCTCAATTTTTCCATTTTCTACAGAAGAAATTCCATGTTTTATACTATTCTCAACAAAAGGTTGTATAAGCATTGGCGGAATTAAAATTTCTTCAGAATCTATGGTAAGGTTTGTAATTATAGAATACTCAAAGGTGTTTGAGTTCATCTGTTGTTCCAGTTCAATATAGTTTTTCAACGTTGTAATTTCTTCTGCTAAACTAATTTCTTCTTGTCTAGAGTTGTGTAAAACACCACGTAAAAGTGTGGCAAACTTACTAATGGTAGTATTTAATTCTGCCGACTTACCCGAATTACCTAATGCCTTAATTCCGTTTAAAACATTGAAAATAAAATGCGGATTCATCTGTAATTGTAATGCTTTTTGCTCTAGTGATATTAAATAGTTTTCCAGCTCTAGCTTGGCTACTTTAGTTTTATTCTTAGCTTGAATTCTTCGAATGTATGACCAAATAATGAGAGTTAAAATTAAACAGGCTAATCCAACGCTAGACCAAATGACCCAGCTTTTCTTATAGATAGGTGTGTCGATAAAAAAACTAAACTCAATAGGATCACTTTTTGTTTTTCCTATTCTTGATTGGGCTAAAAAGGTGTAGTTTCCTGGAGCTAAATAAGCTAAATCAATGGCACTTTTAGTACTCCAAGGGCTTTTTTTATCGTTGAGTGTATAGCGATACTCTAATTTATTTGAGTTATTAATGTTTATAGTTTTGTAAGAAAAAGAAATATGGTTTTTATTAGCAGGAAGCTGAAGGGTTTTGTTGTAGTTATTAATGTTAATACTATCTAAGGTTGTAAAAACAACCTGGATGTTTTCAAAAGAAATAGTTGGCTTTTTTTGTACTGATTTATCACTTTTAATAAAGTAAACTCCTTTATCTTTTGTAGAAACCCATGTGTTATTTTCATTATCTTGAAAAGCACTAGTAATTTCATTGGTGGTTAAGGTGTTATATTTATTAATGTTTTTAACGAAATTAAAATTAGCATCTAGTACTTCAATACCATTATCCTCAGAGATAACCCAAAATTGATTATTGATTTTTTTAATTTCAATAACATTTTGCGCAGTGATGGTTTGTGTTTCTACTTCGTTGTTTCTAATAAACTTAAGACCTTTATTGTAAGTGGTTGCAATTACAGTTTTTTCGTCAATTAAAAGAGAAGTGTAGTTATTTACATCAATTCTTTTTAAAGTTTTTGGGTTGATGAGTTTATCGAGTTTCCACAAAGATTTATTGGTAGCTATCCAGTAAAACTTTCCATCAAACACCATATCGTTTACCTGATTTAAATCAATTTGAAAATTGGTACGAAGAGGTGAGAGGTAGTCTTCACGAACTCTAACAATTCCTTTATTAGTACCTAAAAAAGTACGGTTTTTAACGGTTAAAATGCAGTTAACATTGTTGCCTTCAAAATTAGTAAATCCATGATGACTTTTTATGCTTAAACCTTTATCAGTACCTATAAATATGGTATTCTCTTTTGAAGAAATGGTATTAACGTTGTTAGAAATTAATCCATTTTTTGTAGTAAAAGTTGTAAACTCATTTCCATTAAATTGAATTAGTCCGTTATTGGAAGCTAACCATATATAACCAGTTTTATCTTGAGTACCACTTTTTATATATAAACTAGGTAACCCATTATTTTTGGTGTAAGTTTTTAAAGGTTGGTTTTGAGCAGAAACACTTATCAGTCCATAAAAAAAATAGCCTAGTAATAAAAAAACAAAATCTTGTATAGAGTGTTTTTGAGTACTCAATACAAAGCTGTTGCTTATAGCTGTTTTTGTAATATGATATTGGGTTTTCATTATAGCAAAAATACTTAAATTAAACTTCATTATAAATAGAAGTAATTATTTCAACTTTCTTCTATTTATAATGAAGTTTGTTCAACAATTATTAGTTACTTCATAGCATATAAACGTTTATTATTAGTATCTGGTTTTACATGCTCTAACTCTCCGTAAGGTTTCGTTAATGGTTTTAAAACACATAAAGCAGAAGATTTACCTTTTATAATTAACTGACTGTTTTTTACAGTATAGCTCCATCTAAACTTCTCTACAGGAATGTTTGTTTTTTCAACTTCTTTCATTAAATCTTCTTCGCTAGCAATAAAATCCATGATTTCTTCTTGCATTACAAAGTGAGGAATTTCGTTGTCAGAGTTATGATAATCTAATTCTAGATTTACAGGAATAGTATAATGAATTGTATAAGGTTCACCTACATAACGCTCTCTTTCATTGTTTAAAGCATCGTACCAAGAAATTTCCTTTTCTTCTGGATATTTTTTGGCAATTTCTTTTGATAAATCTACTTTTCCAGGTGAATTAGCTGTTGGATAAAATACATAGTACGGTTGTGCTAAATAATGATTTGAAAATTCACCTCCAAAAACATTGTAGTATGGTGATGCAACTATTTGAGGAACTTTATTCTCAGTTATAAAAGCACTTTTTAAAGTGTTTACTAAATCAGTGTTTTCAGCCAATTGATTGGTGTGAAAAATAATTCTAGTATCATCTGTAATAGCTTTATTTTTTACTGAGGGTAATGCACCTTTAGTAATTGTTTTTTGCAACGTTTCAGCGGTTACTTTATCTCCATTAACTACAGTTTCTAAATTCATTGCTCGGAAAGGATTGTTGTTATTTACGATATGAACTTCTCCGTAAGGATTTTCAGTAGCATTGTTGTTCATCCAAGAAATAATTTCTTCTACTGAATACTTACCATTAATTATTTCGTAGTTTTTTTCTTTAAAATATACTCTGGCACTGTCATAAAAATGATTATTTCCTTTGTCGTTCCCTGTAATAAATACTACAGGTTTTCTGTATTCTACAGCTGGTTTTTCAATTGTTTCTTCAGTGGTAGCAATGTTTCCCAGTTCTTGATTTTTATTGTCGCTTTTTGTGTTGTTGCAACTTGAAAATACTCCGATTAGTAGTAGTAATCCCATTACTGTACCTACTTTTAAAATGTTTTGTTTCATAGTTTTTTGTTTTAAGGTTAATATAATTATTGTTGTAAAATGATGGTTACATCCTTTCCTAAGTTCATACTAGATGATAGTTTATTTAAAATGTTAGGAAGGTTTCGGTCGTTAATCCACTGACCGTTTTCTTGTTTTTCAACAGAAGCGATTAATCCGCTTGTGTTTATTTGTAATTTTAAACTTGTGTATTTCTCCAAATACATTTTTAATACTGATGAATAATTGTTGTTTGACCACATAATTGTTGTTTTTATATGATCAAAATTACCACAGATGTAGAGGCTAATTTGGAGTAAATTAGAATTCGTAGTAGATAAATTAGAATTCGTTGTTTTATAAGTCAGTAGTCAGTAGTCAGTAGTCAGTAGTCAGTAGTTGGTTGATGGGAAAGGTGATTTGAAATTAGAAAATAATAGTTTTAGCCAACAGACTTCTAATAACAATCCGTTTTAATTTGATTATTCTTTTTAAAGTAGTCTAAAGAAGTATTTAGTTTATTTGAAGTTATCTGTTCTAATACCTTCTCAACACCTTTTAGCATTTTGATAGAACCACAAATCATAATGGTTCCTCCGTTTTGTAAAACAGTAGTAATTATACTTTCTTTTTTTAATAACAAATCTTGTATATATTCTTTCTCTTTTTCTCGAGAATAAGCAATGTGAATATTGTTTTGTTCTATGTTTTTTAACAAAGGAGCGTACATTCTTAGCGACTCTTTAGTTCTACCACCCCAGAATAGATGTGCTTTAGTACCGTTTTTATGTTGCAGCATTCCTAAAAAAGGAGCGATGCCTGTTCCGTTAGCAATTAATACTACTTCTTTATTTTTTTTAGGAAAATAAAAATCTTTATTTTGTTGAATATTTGCTTGAATTATTTCGTTTTCCTGTAGTTGATAAAGTATGTTAGAACATATTCCAAGTTCATGTTTCTTAATACTTAGTATAATATCATTATCTATTTTTCCAATAGAGTACAAGCGTTCAATATTGTCTTTTTTAGGAGTAATAGCTAACAAATCACCAGAGTTAAAACGAATTTTTTTAGTTGGCTGTAAGCGAACTAAGAAGGAATCATCATTATTTAAATTAGTTTTAGAAACTGTGATAAAAGTTTGTTGTTTTTTATGCTTTTTTACCTCTTGTGTTAGTTCAAACTGTATGCTAGTTTTTTCACTCCATAAATGTCCCCAAGTTTTAAAATCTTGAAATGATTGATTATTGATTTTATAAACAGATACAAGAGTTTTAAACTTAGGAAGTTGCTGTAGTGTAATATCTATATCAATAGCAAATTGACAAAAATGAGGGTATGCTCTTGAGCCAAAACCAACTACCGAATAGCTGATGTTGTTTTGAATAGTTGTTTGTTGAACTAATTGTAAGAATTTTGTAGCGTTAGAAGGAGCTTCACCTTCTCCGTAAGTTGAAGTTAATATGATTAGATGTTTCGCATTTTTATACGAAGTATAATTGTTTAAGATGTCGACGAAAACAGTTTTATCGTTTTTAATTAAAGCATTGTACAAAGATGAAGCAAAAGGGTAGGTGTTGTTTGTTTCTGAACCTATTAAAATGATAATTTCTGCATTGTCTTTACTAATATTATTTTTAGGAAGTGAGTTTTTCGGTGTTCTTTTTAAGGTCATAGTAAACCCTGAATAGATAAAAAATAGGATAGATATTGAAGAAAGTAACAATACAATTGACCAAACAATAGTTCCGTTTCCTGTGTGTAATAACAAACTCCAGTTTAAAAGGATGCTGGTTAATGAAAGGTTTTCTTTACTAATGATAGTTCCTGTATACTGATGAACGATTAATTCACTATCGATTAGTTTTACAAAAAAGTAATCTTCCTCATCTTCAGAAAAAGGAAACTCAACACTTTTTACTTCATTCAAAGTAGTGTTTTTAAATACTGGAAATTCAAGAAGTGTTATTTTTTCTTTTGAAGAAGCTAAAGAAAAATCATAAGAGTGATTGATTTTTTCCACAGGTAAAACAGAAAATCTATCTAACGATAAATATACCCCTGTTAGCGTGATGATAATAAGAGGGATAAGCGTGTAACGACCAATAATAATGTGGTAATATTGTTCAAAATTCTCTTTTACAACTTTAGAAAAAAGCTTTTTAAAGCCTCCTTGTCGTTTGGCAATTAGAATGAGCCCTGTGGTAGCAATTAAGCAAAGTAAAAAAGAAATAAAGCCAACAATAAACCTTCCTGTAGATTTTAAAAATAAAGATCTGTGTAGGCTAGTGGCGAATTGAAAAATTGGTTTCTTTTTTTCGATATCACCTAATTTTTCACCTGTGGTTGGGTTTACATAAAATGTGTCACTTTTTCCTTCTTTGGTAACTACCGAAGCTGATACAAAATCATTTTCGTCAACAGAGATAGAAATTACTTCGTCGTATTGTTTTTGCAGTACAGAAATTGTTTGAGCAAGTGTAATTTCTTCTGTGTTAGAAATATTATAGTCTGAAAGCTGTTTTGAAATAGGTTCAAAAGCTAAAATAATACCTGTTAATGAAGCAATAAGTAAAAAAAGGAAAGAAGATATAGCCAAAGTTAAGTGGCTATATCTCCATATAGAAGTGGTCATTTTTGTTAGCTATTTCTATTTAGTAAAATTATTGAGGCATTAAGCGGATGTAACGAATAAACCCATTTCCTTCAAATTTACCTTTAAGATTATCGGTAGTTAATTCAAATTCTACATCGTCTTTGTAATATTCTTGATCTTCTACAGCTGATTCAAATCTAATTTTATATCCCTTATCAATTTTATCGTTGTCAATTTTTAATACGGTAATCGCTCTGTTACCTCCACTAATTGTTGCGCCAGTTATAGCGTCAATATCAGTACGAACCTTTCCTTGAAATTTCCACCATTCGGTAATGTCAGAGTACCATTCTTCATCGTCACCTTGAACGTACAATGTTTGTTCGTATTCTCCATTAGGATTTAATAATGAAATAGCAATGTAAGCACCTTCACCAGTATAATTCTTCATCTGAATCATACATTTGTATGTGGCGCTATCATTTGTATTAAAAGCCATTAATGTTAATACAGTTATAAAAAGAGCTATGATTTTTTTCATTTTATATTGATTTATTTTAAAAAGCTAATATCTATTTTTTTCTTGTTTAAGATTTCATTTTCTTTAGCTAAATCGTGTACTGTTTCATCAAAATCAGTAGTTATTGATTTGTTAGCTCCAATACTTAGTAAATACTTTATTATAGCAGTATTATTAGCCTGCATTACAGCTAAATGTAGTGGAGTTAAGCCTTCGCTATTTTTTGCATTCACATCAATTTTTAAAGTATTGATTTTTTTAAGTAAATCGATGTTGTTTTTTTCTACAGCAATATGAAACAACGTATTTTTATTGGCTTGAAGTTGTGTTAAGTTTAATCCGTTATTCGCTAAAAGACTCATTTTTTCATTAAAATCGTTTACCTTCTTAGGATGATAACTTTTAACTAAATAATAAGCTAAAGAGTTTCCTTTGTCATCTTTTACTTGAATATCTGCCTTGTTTTTTACTAAATAATCTACAACAGCTTCTGAGTTGTATTCAACAGCGTACGTAAGTGCTGAATGTCCTCTTTTATTAGTATGGTTAATATTCTTTGTTTTTTCTGATAATAACTTAATAACCTCTAAAGAGTTTCTACTAGCTGCGATAATTAAAGGAGTATTTCCGTTCTCATCAACTTGATTAGCATTTACACTTTTGCTAAGAAAATAGTTAATAGTATTGAGGTCTTTGTTTCCACGAGCTAAGTTATGAAGCGGTGTTTTTCCGTCTTTATTAGTAATATTAGGGTTGATACCTAAATTTTCTAAATATTTAAAAAACTCTAAAGAGTTATAACCACTACGAGAACCTTGAGTAGCTAATAACATAGCATTACCTCCTTTTTTATTTAGGTTTTTATAAGGCAATATTTTTTTTATTAAAAGAGTTAAAATTTCTTTATTACCTTTTTTAGCAGCGTAGTTAAAAGCACCATTACCATCTTTGTCAACATTATGTAAGCTCAACCCTTTTGAAGTAAGGTAGTCCACAAACGATAAATCTTTTAAACTTGGTAGTACTAATAATAAAGCATTAGCTCCGTGCTCGTCAACATCTGTTTTTATATCAATTCCGTTTTGAATACAAAGTTCATAAATTTCTTTATTTGTTTGCCCTGCATTCGCCGCAAAAGTTAATGGAGATAATTGATGAGAGTCTTTTAAATCCATACGAGCATTATTAGCTATCAAATGCTTCATAATTTCAACATTGTTTTTATAGGCAGCCCAAAAAACATAAGTTCTTTTATCGTGTGTTATCTTGTTAACATCATTTCCTTTTTTAGTAAGTAAATGTTTGATTACTTTATTTGGAGCACTGGCTAAGATAGCGTAGGTAACAGCATCAAACCCGTTTGGGTTTAATGCTGTTGCGCTATTTCCTTCTTTTATTTTTTCTTCAACGAGTTGAATAGTAGGTTTTTCTTGCCAAAAAGATCTTTCAAAAAATATATTTTTTGTCTGTGCTTGAATTGTACTCATAAAAAGTACAAAGGCAAATATTATATGTTGTTTTTTCATAATAAATTAAAATTTATAACGTAATGTTGAACCAAAACTAGCAGGCTCTATTCTATTAATATAACTTGTACGGTAAGCGTTGTAGCCTACCTCGTCAAAGATATTATTTCCAAATATATCAATACTTAAGTTCTCATTGAATTTGTAAGAAGCTTGTACATTAACTGTAGTGTATGAATTTAAATCGAAAGGCTTTGTATCAGGAATAACCCCTGTATGTGTATAGTTTCTAGACCATACATTGTGCGGACGTTCTCCTAAATAATAAGCTCCGGCACCGATAGATAAACCATCTAAAGATTTTTTAAATGCATAACGTGCCCAAAAGTTAGCTGTATGCTTTGGCGTGTTCATTGGACGAGAGTTGTAATAATATGATGCATGATCTTTGTATTTAGCATCTAAATAAGAGTAACCTCCAATAATTTCTAAATTAGGAAGTAAGCGACCTATTACTTCTACTTCTACACCATTTCTTACATCATCACCTCCTTGTGTATAATAACCTAAACTATTACCAGCATTGTCATAAACAGGTAAGTTTAAATTTTTACTTGAGGTATAAAATGTAGTAACATTAAAACGTAAAGCATTGTTGAACCATGTAGATTTAATCCCTGTTTCTATTTGATCCCAACGCTCTGTACCTAATTCGTTACCGTCAACATCCGTATAAAAAGAGGTTCTAGGGTCTGAGCTGCTAGCATATGAACCAAAAATGATAATATTTTCATTAGGTTTTAGGTTAAAACCTATGAGTGGATTAAAAGCATCATCGCTTTTAGGTTCGGTTATGGGTTTTCCAGCAAAACTACCTCTAGTTCTTTTCATAGTGGTATAACGCAGTCCTAAGAAAACATCAGCCCAATTAGTAAGGCTTATTTTATCTTGAATGGTAATTCCGTAAGACTCTGTTCTTGATCCTGAGTCTTTTACAGGGTTTCGTGTAATGTTAATTCCGTTAGGAAGTGTGTTATCTATAGGTTGTAATACATCTATAATATCTGCGTATTGATTGTTTGAGGCATACTGTGTAGCATAGGCTATGTTGTCAAATTCAGAGGTTCTAAAATCTGCACCAATTTGGAAAGTATGTTTTAAGAAACCTGTTTCTACATCTTTTCCTACCAAATCTAATTGTAATACACTGTTATTATCTTTTCTTCCAGAAGCATAGTATTCTCTGTAACGTTGGTTGTCTGGTAAAATAGGTAAACCATTTCTAGAGTCTCCTTGAAAAGCGTAAGAAGTTTCAGTATCAATATCTAAATCAGAAACAAAATATCCTGCTTTTATGCTTATTTTGTCAGTTAGTTTTCTATCTGCTCTAATGGCATAGGTTAAGTTTTTGGTTGTAGCATTATCAGAATCATATCCCATAAAGTTACTGTTAGGTAATTTATAAATATTGTTTACATCGTAAGCTCCTAAGTTAAGAGTTCCTTGATCTGGAGTTCTGCTATCATGCATATAATCCATTTCTAATGTAATAGTAGTTTTTTCGTCTGGTCTCCAAGCGTATGAAGGGTTTACGTAAAAACGTTCAGAACCAACGTGGTCTCTAAAACTATCTGCTTTATCATAAGAACCAGCAATTCTGAAGGCGTGTTTTTTATTAGTATCAATAGGTCCATAAACATCAAAAGTAGGACGTAGTTTTCCGAAGCTTCCTGCTCTAAAAGTAACCTCACCACCTGTATAAAATTTAGGAGTTTTGGTAACTACATTAATCACTCCACCGGCAGAACCTAAATCACCACCTAAACCTTGGCTAATGGCAGAAATTCCTTTTAATACTTGAATGTTGTCAACACCAGCCATATCGGTAATAACTCCAGTTCCTCTAAAATCAGAATTAATACGAACACCATTTTTAAGTAACGGAATCCCTCTAAAACCTCTTAATGACATACTTTCTTTGGTGTTTCCGTAAGTAGCAAAGGTATACACACCAGCTACATTTTTGGTAACATCACTAAGGCTTAAGGCATTTTGTTGATCGATAAGTTTGTGTGATAATACTGAAATACTTTGTAATTGCTCATTAGGAGCTAAGGGTAATCTTGTAAGCGTTTCTAGTTTCTCAGCTCTTTTGTCTCTTGCTCCAAAAAGTTCAACTTCATCAAGTTGAGTGTCTGATTTTAAAATAAAAACTAAATTTTTAATGTCTTCTTTTACCACAATTTTTTGTGATGATTGATTAAACCCTACAGCGCTTACAATAAGTTTATGATTAGAGTTTGGAACATTTGTTATAGTAAAAAGACCATTTTCATTGGTTTCGGCTCCTAATTTAGTTCCTTTAATAAATACATTCGCATAAGGAATAGTTTCATTGTTTTCTGATTTTACAACTCCTTGTAGAGTTGCTTGACTATACATTGTTTGAATACAACTACATAAAAGTAGTACGGTTGCAATAATTCTCATTTTTTTCCTCTTTGAGAGATTTGTTTTTAAAATATTTAATTTTTTCGTTTAGGTATAACTATAAAATGCTTTGAAGCACTTTTATTTTTTTACAAAAGATTCTATTGTTTCATTTATTTGTTGCTCTTCTGAAGTTTTTTCTGAAAATAAATGTTTATATAAAGGTTTGTTATTTACTTTAGTTTCTAAAGAAAGGTTAGTATTTCTTCCATAAACCTCATCCCATTTATTTCTAACTTTTTGCCATTTCGTACTGTTTTTTTTCCACCAATCTTTTGCAGCTTTACATTTGCTATCAGCTACTTTTACGTACGTGTTATATCCTTTTTCATGAGCTATAACAATATCTTTTTTACCTTCTTCTCTTATAATTTTTTTGTTATCTTGATCATGTAACCAACCGTAGTTTGTGATTTCATGACGGTTACCTCTTTCAGTTACATTATAATCGCTCCTTTTTGTGTATTCTCTTCTTGGTAAAGGTGCATCTGTAGTATTTTCCCAATAGCTTTTTCCGTCTACATGAACCCAAGTGGCAGAACCTTCGTATCGTGGACTATCATCTACTTGATATACCTTTTGAGTCCATTGTTTTTTTACTTCTGATTTTGGTTTGTTTTCATATAACCAATTGTTATTGCCATTGAACATATAAAAATCAGTGTTTTCGTACAGCCAATCTTGTCTCCAATGTTTTACAATATGAGGATTTGCAGGATTTCCTACCTGTAGTAAGTGTTGAATTGAAATTTTATCATTTTCATCAACAATTAATTCAGCCCACTCTAAAGCTTTATCAGTTTTTGTTTTGGAAGGTTTATAAAGAGAGTCTTTACTGTTATTAAATGTTTCAGCAAAGTTGAAAGTAACTTCATAACAGCCACACATTTTTTTTATAGCAGCTCTATCTTTTTTCTTTTTGTTTTGAGCGTTAACTGTAAGTGCAGATAGTATTAATAAACTACCTAATAGTATTTTTTTCATCGTGAGTTTTGTTTGAATTTATTTTCTGACAAAAATATAACTTTTATTTAGATTGGTTAAAAATAAAGAATATATTTGCAGAAAAATTATTAAGAATGTTTCTAAATAATAGAATTGTTTTTTTGTTGATGCTTTTAGCGTGTCAAGTCTTTTCACAAGAAAAAGAAGAGGTAAGACGTGACAGTATTCATTATAATAAATTGGATGAGGTTGTTATAACAGGGCAGTACAATCCTAAATCGATTAAAAAATCGGTATATAATGTAACTATTATAGATAAAAAACAAATAGAAAGTCAAGCAGCTAATAATTTAGCGGATGTATTAAATTTTAAACTAAACTTAACAGTTGTTCCAAACTCTCAATCAGGTAAATCAACTATCTCAATGTTTGGTCTAGATTCTCAATACTTTAATATTTTAATAGATAATGTTCCGTTAGTTAGTGATAACGGAATTGGAAATAACATTGATTTAACTCAAATAAATTTAGATGATGTTGAGCGTATAGAATTGGTTGAAGGAGCCATGGGAGTTGAGTACGGAGCTAATTCGGTATCGGGAGTAATTAATATTATAACAAAAAAATCATCTCAAAATAAATGGAGTCTTCAAGCGGCAATACAAGAAGAAACTGTAAGTAATGAGTATGCTTTATTTAACGAAGGAAAACATATACAGAGTGTTAATGTAGCTCATAATTTTTCTGAAAACTGGTTTGGTAGAGTGAGTTTTAATAGAACAGATTTTACAGGTTTTTTAGATGATAGAAAAGGAAGAGATTATTATAAGAATGATTTATTAAGAGGTTATAGTTGGTTGCCGAAAGAGCAGGTAAATGCCACTGGTTTTTTGAATTATAAAAAAGATCAACTTAATTTGAGTTATAAATTCAATTACTACAATGATAATGTAAACTTTTACAATCCAAAAGTTGATGACAATATTGATGTAGACTCACAAACTAGCAATCCGTTTGCTTTAGATCGTGTTTTCAAAACAGAGAGATTTGTAAATAATATTAATTTAAATGGGGTTTTAGCATCGGGGAGTCCTTATTCCTTATCAGCTTCTTATCAAACACAAAAACGACGTTTAAATAAGTTTACTTATTTTATTTTATCTGGAAATAAAACAAATGAGGAAGATAAAGTATATCAATCAAGCAATGTTTTCTTTTCAAAAGGTACTATTTCAAACTTTATAAAAAGTAATCGTCACAATTTTCAGTTAGGTTATGAAGCTCGTTATATAGAAGGGTTTGATACACAGGCTTCTGGAGAAGTTACTCAACAAGATAAAACACGTACTCAGGGTAACTATGCTCTATTTGGTTCTTCTGAAATAAAATTTTCAGATGCCTTAATGGTTCGTCCTGGCTTAAGGTATGAATACAATTCTTTATTTCATTCTAAATTACAAAGCTCTTTAAGTGCTCGTTATTTATTTAAAAACGGATTTGAACTTAGAGGTAATATAGGTACTTCGTATAGAACTCCAAGTTTTCAAGAGCTATATTATTATTTTGTTGACTCTAATCATGACGTAAGAGGAAATGAAAATTTAAATCCCGAAAGTGGATATTCTGCTTCCATTAATTTAAAGAAAAGAAGTTGGTTTGACGATTCTAATATATCATTGTTAAATAGTTTAAAAATAGACTATTTAAATCTGGAAGATAAAATAGATTTAGCAATTGTTAATTCGTCACCTCTACAATATCAATACATAAATATTGATGCTTATAAACTATGGGGAGTTTCTTCAAGAAATACAATAAAAGCAAATAATTGGTCCTTTAATATAGGTGCTAATTTACAAGGTATAGCCCAGGTAGCTAACAATGAAATAAATGCAGAAAATGACTTTTTGTATTCATTTCAATTAACTACGAGTGCTAGCTATGAAATAAAAAATTGGGATACAGTAATAACTTTATTATTAAAGCATAACGGAGAACAACAAAACTATATAGCTTCAGGTACAGATGAAAATAAAAATTCAGTTTTCACAAAAACAACTACACAGGCTTATAATTGGTTAGATGCTTCTGTGCAAAAATCATTTTTAAATAAAAAATTACAAGCAACAATAGGAGCCCGAAATTTATTTGATGTTACCAGTGTTAATGTAAGTAACGCAGCTACAACAGGCGGACATGCAACAAACAATAACTCTCTATTGTTAGGCTATGGTCGTTCATACTATTTAAAACTATTATATAATATTAAATTTTAAAATCAATAACAATGAAAAACAAATTTTTCACACTCATATTATTAACAACTATGTACTCGTTCATTAGTTGTGGAAGTGATAATGATTTACCATCTGAACCAATAAAAGTGGTAATAGAAGGAGCAGAAGTAAGCCCAGAAGTAGGTGGTGCTAATCAGCCAAACCAAGTATATATTGACTTAAGTACTAATACAACAACAGAGATAAAGAGAGACTCTTGGGATTTAGGATTTTATTCTGGAAATGAGTTTAGAGTTGCTATAAATGGTTCAATATCTATGGTGGCTGCTCAATTATCTACAACAGATATAGATGCTGTTAGCTCTTCAACCCAGGAAGTAAAAGATTTACAGCCTTTAGTAAGAACGAATACATATACTGATGAAAGTGCTCCTTTTGTTGATCATCCTAGTGGAGATATAACAAAAACGGCAATTGCTGAAATTGAAGTAACAGAGGCAAATAATAAAGTATATTTAGTAAACCTTGGTTATGAAGTAGCAACAAATACACCAGTTACAGGTAGCTACTCTGCAAATGGAGATGAAAGAGGTTGGAAAAAAATTAGAGTTTTAAAAGAAGGAGATGCTTATGTTTTACAGTATGCAGATTTAGATGCTACTACGCACAAAGAAATTGTAATAACGAAAACAGAAGGATATCACTTTACATTCTTTAGCTTTAATACAGAAGCTAAAGTAAATGTTGAGCCAATGAAAGAAAACTGGGACTTAAACTTTACAATTTTTACAAACTTATTACCTGGTTATGGTCCGTATGTATTTCCAGATTTTGTAGTAAATAATATAAAATCAAATGTAAAAGGATATATGATAGATACAGAAGAAGAAAGTTATACATATAATGATTTTACCTTAACAGATGTAAAAGTAGAAAATTTTGGTAATACTCAAACAGCTATCGGTAGTAGTTGGAGAGCAGGAGGAGGTCCTAGTTCTTTACCTTCTCGTAAAGACAATGTTTTTTATGTAATAGAAGATACTGATGGAAATTTATATAAGTTAAAGTTTTTAGCATTAACAAATGATGCAGGAGAAAGAGGTTATCCTGAGTTTGTATATAGCTTATTAAAGTAAAGATTTATTTATTAAATTTTGTTAATTTTTGTTGTGAAAGGCTATCTAACCGAGAGGTTGGGTGGCTTTTCTAGTTGAAAAAAGGTTTAGTTAATGAGTTTCTCTGCCAGATATTTAGATGTATAGGATTCTTTATTTTTGGCTAACTCTTCAGGTGTACCCGCAAAAATTAAATTTCCGCCTTTTTTACCACCTTCTAAACCAAGGTCGATTATGTAATCAGCACATTTAATTAATTCAATATTGTGTTCAATAACAATAATAGAATGTCCTCTTTCAATTAGTGCATTAAAAGAAGCTAGTAACTTTTTAATATCGTGAAAGTGTAATCCGGTAGTAGGTTCATCAAAAATAAATAAAGCTTTGTCTTTTGTATTTCCTTTTACTAAAAAAGAAGCCAATTTTATACGCTGTGCTTCACCACCAGAAAGAGTTGAGGACGATTGCCCTAACTGTACATACCCTAATCCAACATCTTGTAAAGGTTTTAATTTTCGAGCTATTTTGGTTTGTTGATGCTCTGTGAAAAAAGCAACAGCATCATCAATAGTAAAGTTTAAAACATCGTCAATAGATTTTCCTTCAAAAGTTACTTCCAGTACCTCTTTTTTAAAGCGTTTACCACCACAGGTTTCACATTCTAAATGCACATCTGCCATAAACTGCATTTCAATTGTAACCTCTCCTTCACCTTTACAAACTTCACAACGACCACCATCAACATTAAAAGAAAAGTGTTTTGGTTGGTAGTTTCTTATTTTTGATAGTTTTTGAGATGAAAGTAACTTACGAATATCGTCATACGCTTTGATATACGTTACAGGGTTAGAACGTGAGGAACGACCAATTGGATTTTGATCGATAAACTCTACATGCTTTAACAAGTCAAAACTACCTGTAACATCTGTATGTTGCCCCAATTTTTCACCATATCCAATTAGTTTCTTTTGCATCGCAGGATACAGGATTTTTTTAACTAAGGTACTTTTACCACTACCTGAAACACCAGTAATAACGGTTAAATTATTAAGAGGAAAAGAAACATCGATGTTTTTTAAGTTATTCTCACGCGCTCCAATAATATCAATAGAGTTTTTTGAAATTCTTCTACTTGTAGGGATTTCAATTTTTAATTCTTCTGATAAATATTTAGCTGTAAGAGACTCAGATTGTAGGATATCTTCAAAAGTTCCTTCGGCAACAACATTTCCACCATAAGTTCCTGCTTCAGGACCGATATCAATAATATAATCGGCTTCTTTCATAATGTCTTCATCATGTTCTACCACAATTACGGTGTTACCTAAATCACGTAAATTTTTTAAGACACCAATCAGTCTTTCTGTATCTTTTGGATGCAATCCTATACTAGGTTCATCCAAAATATACATAGAACCCACAAGTGAACTTCCTAAGGAAGTAGCCAAATTAATTCGTTGACTTTCTCCGCCTGATAATGTGTTAGAAGTTCTATTTAACGTAAGATAATTTAAACCAACATCCGTTAAAAATTGTAAGCGATTATTAATTTCGGTAAGTAAACGTTTACCAATTTTTTCTTCGTATTTATTTAATTGAATACTGTTAAAAAATACTGCTAATTCATCTAAAGGTAAGGTAACTAACGCATCAATAGTTTTACCGTATACTTGAACGTAGTTAGCCTCTTTACGTAAACGTTTTCCGTTGCACTCTGTACATTTTGTTTTTCCGCGGTAGCGAGATAGCATTACACGGTTTTGAATTTTATAACTTTTTTCTTCTAACTTTTTGAATAGATGATTAATTCCTTTGAATTTTTTGGTTCCGTTCCAAACTAGGTTTTTTTGCTCTTCCGAAAGTTCAAACCATGGTTTATGAATAGAAATTCCGAATTCCTCAGCATTCAGAATTAAATCATTTTTATATTTTTTGTAACTATCTGTTTTAAAGGGAAAAATAGCATTTTCGTAAATAGATAATCCTGTGTTTGGAATTACTAAATCTTCATCAATACCAATTACATTTCCATAGCCTTCACAAGTAGGGCAAGCTCCGTAAGGGTTGTTAAAACTGAATAAATGTGTGTTAGGTTCTAAAAAAGAAATTCCGTCTAACTCAAATTTATTACTGAACCCAGCAATACTATTATCTGATAAATTCTCAATACAGCAAATTCCTTTCCCTTCAAAAAAAGCAGTTTGTACGGCATCCCCTAAACGGTTGTAGAAATCTTCTTCGTCTTTTACAACAATTCTATCAACAACTAACTGTAATTCATTTCCTTTAAAGTCTTTTATAGGAAATTCATCAATTCTGTATACAGTATCTTGGTATTTTAAACGAGCATATCCTTGCTGAGTTAATACTTGCAAAACAGTTTTTAGGTCTCTATCTTTACTAATATGTATTGGAGCGAGTAATAATAACTTCGTACGTTCTTCAAAAGTTTTTACATGCTTAATAACATCAGAAACGGTATGTTTTTTTACTTCATTACCAGAAATAGGAGAGAAGGTCTTACCAATACGGGCAAATAGTAACTTGATATAATCGTAAATTTCAGTGGAGGTGCCCACTGTTGAACGTGGGTTGGTAGAGTTTACTTTTTGTTCAATAGCAATGGCTGGAGCAATTCCTTTAATATAATCAACCTTAGGTTTGTGTAATTTTCCTAAAAACTGACGTGCATACGAGCTTAAACTTTCAACATAACGTCGTTGTCCTTCGGCATACAAGGTATCAAAAGCTAAAGAAGACTTTCCCGATCCAGAAAGCCCGGTAATTACTACTAACTTATTACGAGGAATAACTACATCAATGTTTTTTAAATTGTGCAGTTTAGCCCCTTTTATTATAATATTTTCCTTAGGATTAACAGTTGAAATATCAGTCTTCATATGCTCGAAAAAATAAGCGATAAAAGTACCAAATTCAAGTGGTTTTAATGAACAAACATTAGTGTTTTTCTCTTTTTTTATAGTTTTTTTGTATTTATTAATAAAATACATCATATTTGTAACTCGTTATTAATCAATAAACAAAAGCTTATAGTAAGAAAATTACTTTTTTAACTTAATATCCCCTAACTAGAAGACAATTAATAAGTTGTTTTCAAAAAAAGTAATTATTATGCAACACATTGTAGATGATAGTGTATTAGTAAAGAACTACATAAATGGTAATGAATATTCCATAGAATTATTGATTAAACGCCACCAACAACGACTTTATAGTTTTATTTATAGTAAAGTACAAAATAGAGATACTACAGAAGATATTTTTCAAGATACCTTTATAAAAGTTATTCGAACGCTAAAAAAAGGAAATTATAATGAGGAAGGTAAATTTTTACCTTGGGTTATGCGTATTGCTCATAACTTGATTATTGATTTTTTTAGAAAGAATAATCGTATGCCTACATTTAATAATACAGAAGAATTTGATATTTTTTCGGTATTAAGTGATGGAGCATTAAATGCAGAGGGAAAAATAATAAAAGAACAGATTTTAAATGATGTTAAAGAGTTAGTTGAAGAACTACCTGAAGAACAAAGAGAAGTTTTAAAAATGCGTATTTATAACGATATGAGCTTCAATGAAATATCAGAAAATACAGGAGTTAGTATTAATACAGCACTTGGTAGAATGCGTTACGCTTTAATTAATTTGAGAAAAATAATTGAGAAAAATAAAATTATCTTAGTTAGTTAGACAATATTTAGAAAAAAGCATCGTTAAATCATTGATAATAAGTAATAATAAGGGAATATATGATGCAAGTTTACTCTAAGAGGTCTCCTGACTTTAAAATGAAACCTAAACAAGAAACAGTTCAATATTTGATTAATTTTTCTAAATCGCTAACAGTAGTTAAAACAAAATCAAACTATCTCATTGAATTGAATTTGAATTAAGAGTGGAAAAAGCTTCAACAAGGTTGGGGCTTTTTTTATACTCTCTTTTTATTATAATCGTCTATTATCGATTTTCTTCCAATCGTTTTAGTAATTACGTCGTTCTCTAACTTCCAACCACGCGCAGGTGAGAATTCTCGCCCATAATAAATAATTTGTAAGTGAAGTTTATTCCATAATTCTTTTGGAAATAAACGCTTAGCATCTTTTTCGGTTTGAGCAACATTTTTTCCGTTAGTTAAGTTCCAACGATACATCAATCTATGAATATGTGTGTCTACAGGAAAAGCAGGAATGTTAAAAGCTTGTGACATTACCACGCTAGCAGTTTTATGTCCCACTGCAGGTAATTCTTCTAAAGCTTCCATATCAACAGGAACTTCACCATGATGCTTTTCAATTAAGATTTTAGATAAACCGTGAATTCCTTTCGATTTCATAGGTGATAAACCAACAGGTTTGATAATTTCTCGAATTTCATCAACGGTAAGTTTTACCATATCATACGGGGTATCAGCTTTTTCAAATAATAAAGGTGTAATTGTATTTACACGTGCATCAGTACTTTGAGCAGACATCAATACAGCAATCAACAAGGTATATGGGTCTTTATGATCTAAAGGGATGGGAGTTTCAGGATATAATTCTTCTAAAGTATCTATAACAAACTGAACTTTTTCTGCTTTCGTCATTGCTTTATAAAATTTGAAAAAATCAAAGGTACAAAGAAGCTTTGTATGTTTTATGGATAATCAAAATCAACTTTGTAACTTTGACATAATAACTTTGAAACAATATAATATGACAACACTAAAAATAGGAGATAAAGCACCAAATTTTGAATCGGTAGATGAGAAAGGAAACGCTGTAAAACTATCTGATTATTCAGGAAAGAAATTAGTATTATTCTTTTACCCTAAAGCGAGTACACCAGGTTGTACAGCGGAAGCCTGTGACTTACGTGATAATTATAAAACGTTTTTAGCAAAAGGGTATGATGTTTTAGGAGTAAGTGCAGACTCAGCAAGACGTCAACAAAACTTCATTAATAAAAATGAATTGCCTTTTCCATTATTAGCCGATGAAAGTAAAGATGTAATCAATGCGTTTGGTGTTTGGGGCCCTAAAAAGTTTATGGGTAGAGAGTATGACGGAATTCATCGCACCACTTTTGTAATTGATGAAAATGGCGTAATTGAAGATATGATTGCAAAAGTAAAAACTAAAGAACACGCTAACCAGATATTAAAGTAGTAGTTAAATATATCTAGTAAAAAAATAAAAGTCGAGTATTTACTCGACTTTTATTTTTTGTAACTTTAAATCTTTTATAGGAGGAGTTTTAAGTTCTTTTTGTAATTCTTTGCTAGTTTTAGAACTTCCATCATGACTCCATCCGGGAGGCATAAATACATATTTTAAGCGTGTTGCCAACGGTAACTCTTTTTTTCGTTTGAAGAAATCTTTAAAAATCTCTTTCCACTCGTGAAATATAATATTAATAGGACCTTTATCCTCTAAAGGTTTCGTTAAACCATAACGTAACTTTTCATATTCAGTTTCATCTTCTTCTGCCTGAAAAGTACCAAAAATACGATCCCAAATAATCAACACCATTCCCATATTTTTATCTAAATACTTCGTGTTGGAAGCATGGTGAACTCTATGGTGAGATGGGGTAACAAAAATATATCCCCACCAACCTAATTTACTTTTAATAAAATTAGTATGACATAATGTTCCGTAGTTTTGATTCATAGCGTATGCAAACATAATATGTAGTGGCATAACTCCAAGAAAAGCTAATGGTAAAAAGAACATGTATCTAAACAAAGGTTGTAAAACAGGAGACCTGAAACCTGTTGAAATATTGTAATACTCCGAATTATGGTGAGTTACGTGTACTGCCCAAAAAAATCGTGAATGATGATCTACATAATGGTGTACATAGTACAAAAAGTCTTGACCAATAAAAGCTAATAACCAATATGCCCACGACATATTACCTTCCCAGTCAATAATTCTGTATTGATAACAAAAGCCCATAATAGCAAATGAAGCTACCTTCATTAATAGGTCTAAGCTAAAATTAACTAAGGCAAAATAAACATTAGTGGCAGTATCTTTAAAATCGTAATTTTTTGCTTTAGCTCTATAGCTAAAGTACATTTCGATAAAAATTACTGAGATGAAAAAAGGAGCACTCCAGTAGTATAATATATCTTGATTAAATATGTTGCTCATACTATTTTTTTAGAGTACAAAAATATTCAATTTTACCCAATTTTACTGTTAAATTTTATAGTCTTTCTTCAATCCAGTTTTTAAAGCTATAAAAGTTCTGAGGGGCTACACCATGACCTACAGGATATTCAGAATATTCATTATTTAAATTAAAATTTTTCAATAAAATAGGAGCTTTACGTGCCCAATCTATAGGAAGAACTTGA
This sequence comes from Tenacibaculum sp. 1B UA, assembly GCF_033978845.1. NCBI lineage: Bacteria > Pseudomonadati > Bacteroidota > Flavobacteriia > Flavobacteriales > Flavobacteriaceae > Tenacibaculum > Tenacibaculum sp. 1B UA. The sequence continues at coordinate 8,110 of NZ_JAKVUA010000023.1, read as the reverse complement.
TCTACTGTTCCATGAGAAATATAATAATCTGTTGTAATAGATTTGTCTATTTCAGTAGGTAATAACTCTTCATTAATATAGCCGCTTAATGCTACTACGTGTTTTATCTTGTTAGGGTATTTAAAACTTAGCGCATAACTTAAAATAGCACCTTGGCTAAACCCTAATAAAAATGTTTTATCAGGGTTTGTGTTATATTTTTCTTTAATTTCATCAATAAATGAAGCAATCTTATCAACAGATTTAGCTGCTTGTTTTAAATCAGAAAACTTACCGTTAACTGAATCAAAATTTATAGCATACCAAGCATAACCACCATAGCCCATATCATGAGGCGCTCTAGCGCTTACAATTAATAAATCGTCTGGCAATTCTTCAGCAAATGAAAATAAATCTTGTTCGTTACTACCATACCCGTGTAATAAAATTAATAATGGAGGAGTAGCATTTGAGACTTTAGGTTCTCTTACAACGTAGTGTAAACTCATGTATTAAATTCCTTTAAATAAGTTTTGAAATTGCTCTCCAACAACTGGTACGAGTTTTTTTTCTCCTTTTAAAACAGCTAAAAGGCTAATTAGCCAAAGTACAAATAATAATACTCCAACAACCCAACCTATTGTGCTTCCTAAATATTTATAAACAATCCACATATTCGCCATGTACAATATGTTTAAACCAAGCATTTGTCTAATATAAAAGCTAGCAAAAGCATTTTTATTGTTCATGTTTAAAACAAAAGCAATGATAAGTCCTATAACTGTAAAGTGACTGATAATTGCAGGAGTTTTTCCTTCGTTTACTGTTTGGTTTTCCATAATTTATGAGTTTAGAATTAGTTGATTATTATTGTAAATACCATATACTTTTCCCTTTAATTTTTTTCCTAGAAAGATACTGTTTTTTGAAGTAGACACAATGTTTTGCTCTGAAAAAGTATATTCTCCATCAGGATTAAAAATAGATAAACTAGCTTTTTCATCTTTTTTTATAGAAGCCAATTTAACGTTAAAACGTTTTCTTGGATTGTTAGATAAACAGCCTATAATAGTTTCTAAATCTAATACTGTATTTAAAGCTCCAAAGGCACTTTCTAAACCTATGGTTCCGTCTTTTGCAGTAGAAAACTCTACTTTTTTATGTTCAACATCAATAGGGTTGTGATCTGAAGTAATTATATCAATAATACCTTCTTTTAAACCTTGTATTAAAGCTCTCTTGTCTTCTTCTGTACGTAGGGGAGGATTTACCTTTTTGTTAGCTTCAAAGCCATGTAATTCATCATCTGTTAATACTAAATTATGTACAGCAACACTACACGTTACATCTAATCCTTTCTCTTTTGCTTCTTTAATTAGTTGAACAGATTTAGCTGTAGAGATTGTAGGAACATGTAGTTTTCCTCCAGTATATTCTAGTAAAAATAAATCGCGAGAAATTTGAATTTCTTCTGCAAGTGCAGGAGCTCCTTTCAAGCCTAAAAGCGTACTATTTTTACCTTCATTAGCAACACCTTCACCAGCAATTAAATTATTTTTAGGAAAGCTTAATACTAACCCATTAAAGTTTTGAGCATACAACAATGCTATTTTTAATAGATTATCGTTGCTAACAGGTTTGTTATAATCACCAAAAGCAATAGCTCCCGATTGTTGCATGTCGTACATTTCAGACATTTCAACACCTTTACTTTGCTGCGTTAAAGCCCCAATAGGATGAATGCTGGTTGCAGCTCCACTTACTTTATTAATTAAAAATTCAATAGCCGATTTATTATCAACAATAGGATGTGTATTAGGGTTGATAGCTACATGAGTAAATCCGCTTTTAGCAGCTACTTGTACACCATGTTGCAAGGTTTCGCGTTCTTCATAACCAGGTTCTCCAAAAGAAACACTTGTATCAAACCAACCTGAAGATACATGAAGGTTCTCAAACGCTACAACAGTATAGGTTTCTTCACTAGCAATGTTGTTGTCAATTTTGGTAATAATACCGTCGGTAATTAAAATATCTTTAGTTTGTTGGTGATAAGGACTAGAAGCATCTATTATTGTTGCCGATTTAAGCAGCGTTGTCATGGTTTAAAGAATTTTAAAATCAAAATTTCTAAAAGCAAAGATACAATAGCTAAGCCCAAAAACCATTTCCAAAGCCATTGAATTTTGTTTTCATCATTAATATTTTCCAAGGTGTTTTTTACTGAAGTAGATATAGTCATATCGTTAGTTTCAGAAAACATTAAAAAATCTAAACAACTTTCACTTTTGTCGTAATTAAAAGCAATATTTCTAAGTACATTATTTTCTTGCTGTACTTTATAGAACCCATCTACTAAAGGTTGATCTTTAGTTGTAATACGTGTTTTGTTTTGAAAAGTTTGTTGTAAAGGAATAAAAGAACTTTTATTAGTAGCAATATTTAAAACTTCATCTTTTCCTAGTTGGGTATCAATATCAATAGTATTCTGTTTATCAATCGTATAATACAACTTAGAAAGTTGTAAGCTCTGTTTTCCAATGTTATAAAAAACAGGAACAATTAAAGGTGAGTTCGTAAAGTTGCTATTGTCTTTATTTAAAGAACCCGCTACCCAATACATAGAAGCATTAGGTAAGCGAATCTGTTTAATAAAACCTTGTTTATTTTCAAAAGAAACAAGGTTACTAGTATTTGTAAACTCGGTATTAAATGAGCTTTTTACAAACGGATATTGAAAGTTAGCAACTTTCTTTTCGAAAACATTTTTTAAAAGAGGATGATTATAATTAATCGTAGTAATTTTTAAGCTGTCACTTTTTAGTGGAAATAATTTTCCAGTATTTAGTTTGCTAAAAAGGTTGTTATAAGAAGAAAGAGTTATTTTATTACTCGGAATAACAACTATGTTTCCACCCTTTGTTGTATAACTTGCCAAGCTATTTATGAGTGTTTCAGGAATATTTTTTAACTCATTTAAAACAATAAGATGCTGCTTATCTATCAAATTATAGTTGGTGTTTTGTAGGGTAGAAGAAGTAAAGTTAAACTCTTCTTTCGTATAAATTCGCTGTAGGAAGTTGTTAGGCTCTCCAATAGCTAGTACATTAACTTTTTCGTTAGCATTAATAGTAAAATAAAACGAATTATCAAACCCGTAGGTGTCATTAAAGTTAATAATTACTTTACCTAAAAATACAGGTGCTTTTACAACAGAAAAAGTAACCTCTAAAGTCTTGTTTTTTCCAATGCTAAAGGTTTGTTTATTCAATAACTTGTCATTATTGTATATAGCAATAGGAATATCATTTTTAGCATTTCCTTGATTTTTTACAACAATATGTACGTTAAAATTAGAGCCACCATTGTCATCTACAAAAACACTATCAATAGAAATATTACTTTGTTGTTCAGGAACTAACTTTATAAAAGAAGTATTTTTAGGAACGTTGTTAATTTCTTCTTTTTTAGTGTTTTGAAAATCAGAAATCACAATGTTTTTGGTAGGAGAAGTAGCAGATTTATGCTCACTAGTCATTTTTAAAAAAACATCAGCAAGGTTTCTGTTTTTTGCAGTATTTGTTGTTTTCAACAGTTCTTCTTTTAGTTCAGTAGCTGTTTTATTTGCGTAAAAATGATCGTTTGTAAGTAAAGAATAACTTGTTTTTTCTGTAGAATTTTCAATAATTTCTTGGGTAGCAATTTGTAGTAAATTACCTTTTTCTCCAATAGCATTTGTACTTAAAGAATTATCAAGATATATAAAGAAATGTTGCTCTTCATTTGCTTTGTGATTGCTAAAATAAGGCTGAGCAAATGCAAAAATAAGAGCCGCAAGTAGCAGTAAGCGAGTAGCTAAGATTAGCCATTTTTTTATACGAGAACTTTTACGTGTTTGCAACACTAACTTTTGTAAAAAAGCTACATTGGTAAACGGAACTTTTACAAATCGCTGTAGTTGGAACAAGTGTACCAAAATAGGAATGAGTAAAAAAGCTAAGAAATATAAAATCTCAGGATGTTTAAACTGCATAATTATAATTTACTAACTGTAAAAATACCTAAATAGATGGTAAAAAAAAGAATGTAGTTAAAAATCTGTTAGAAGTCTGGTAAGTTTTCGACAAAGAATTAAATTTTCCTATTTTTGAACTATGACTACAAAAGAGAGTGAGTGTAACATTCCGGAAGAAATTAATTATAAAAAACACTGGAATGCTGCCTACGTAAAAAATCCAACAGAAAAACTAGGATGGTTCGAAAAAAATCCGAAAGAAATAATTGAATTATTAAAGGAATCTAACGTGCCAAAAAATGCCAAAATCTTAAATGTAGGCGTTGGTTCATCCATGTTAATTGACGAGCTAGTGGCTGATGGATATTCAGGTTTAATAGCAAATGATTTATCTGAAAAAGCACTAACCGATATACAAAATCGATTAGGAGAAAATGCCCCAAAAGTTAATTTTATAGCTGATGATTTAGTGATTCCAACCAAATTACATGAGCTTGATGAAGTTGATGTTTGGAACGATAGAGCGGTACTACACTTCTTTTTAAAAACCGAAGAACAAAATGCCTATTTTAATTTATTAAAGAAGCTTGTAAAAGTTGACGGATTCGTAATTATAGCTGTTTTTGCTTTAGACGGAGCAGAAAAATGTTGTGGATTGCAATTACAACGTTACAATACGGAAATGCTACAAGAAAAATTAGGAAACGATTTTGTTTTAGTCAATAGTTTTAATCACACATTTGTAAATCCGTACGGAGGAGAACGTCCGTATGTTTACACCTTATTTCAAAGAACGCACAAGTAATGAACGTAACCAATATCCCTTATAAAAACACAGGATTCTTTTCTAAAACAATGGAGGATTATTTAAAGGCTGATGAAAATATTCAACCTTTTTATAACCGTTATCCGAGTTTGCGAAACTTTGAAAAACAACTAGAAGAAAAGAAAGAAAATCCTATTTCAAGCACTCAAAGAAAAAGGTTGGTTGAAGTATTGAGAAAACAATACAAAGACATTGATTTGTCGTTCGACACGCAAAAAAATATAGAAAGTTTACTAGAAGAGAATACATTTACAATTACAACAGGGCATCAGCTGAACTTATTTACAGGGCCGTTATACTTTTTATACAAGATTATATCAACTATAAACATGTGCGAGCACTTGTCAATGCAATTTCCGAATGAGAATTTTGTACCTGTGTATTGGATGGCAACTGAAGACCACGATTTTGAAGAAATCAATTTTTTCAATTTCAAAGGGAAAAAAGTACAATGGAATTCAGATCAAACAGGACCAGTAGGGCGTTTTACAACGGAAGGGCTACAAGATGTTTTTGAGGTATTTGCAGAGCATTTAGGAAGTTCAAAAAATGCTGTTCAAATAAAAGAGATATTTGAAAAAGGTTATTTGCAACACAAAAAATTAGCAGATGCAACTCGATACATAGCTGATAAACTTTTTGGAAAGTATGGTTTGGTAATTTTAGATGCTGATGAAAGAGAGTTGAAAAGAGCATTAACACCGTATGTAGAATACGATTTATTGCACGAAACCTCTTATAAAGAAGTATCGAAAACAATTACAGAACTAGAAAAGTCATATAAAATACAAGTAAATCCGCGTGAGATAAACTTATTTTATATTACCGATAGGATTCGTGAACGTATTATTCTTGAAAACGGAATATACAAAGTGAATAATACAGATATTTCTTGGACAAAGGATGAAATCTTAAACCATTTACATAGTGAACCAGAATGTTTTTCGCCAAACGTAATTATGCGTCCACTATACCAAGAGGTAATTTTACCTAACCTCTGTTACATAGGTGGAGGAGGAGAGTTAGCGTATTGGTTAGAGTTAAAGGCATATTTTGATAAAGTAAATGTTCCGTTTCCTATTTTGTTATTGAGAAATTCGGCTCAAATACTTTCAGAAAAGCAACAAAAAAAGCTTGAAAATCTTAACGTTTCAGAAGAAGAAGTGTTTTTAAAACAAGATGATTTGTTGGCAAGAAAGGTGTTGGATAATGGTGATGCTAAAGTAGACTTTACCAAACAGAAACAATTTTTACAAGAACAGTTTGACGACTTACGTAAACTAGCTCAAAAAACCGATGTTTCTTTTGTAGGAGCAGTAAATGCACAAGAAAGAAAGCAAGTTAAAGGATTAGAAAACCTTGAAAAAAGATGGCTTCGTGCAGAAAAAAGACGTCAAAAAGAAACAGTAGAAAGAATCGTAGCTTTGCAAAACGAATTATTACCTAATCAAAGTTTAGAAGAACGTCAACGTAACTTTTCAGAATTCTATTTAGAATATGGAGCTGACTTTATTACAATTCTAAAAGAAAATTTACATCCGTTACAACTAGAATTTACAGTTATTACACTTTAATGGCAGATAAAAAAGGATTACACAGAAAAAACAAACACAAAAACGGATACGATTTTAAACTCTTAAAAGAAAAGTATCCAAAAATAGCAGAGTTTGTTATTGAAAAATTTGAGAAGGAAACCATCGATTTTTCTGACCCAATAGCTGTAAAAGAGTTTAATAAAGCTTTATTGGCTACTTATTATAATATTGAACATTGGAATTTTTCTGATAATAATTTATGCCCCCCAATTCCTGGAAGAGTAGACTATATCCATCATTTAGCTGATTTGGTTGCGAATGAGGAAAATGTAACAGTGTTAGACATTGGTACAGGGGCAAGTTGTATTTATCCTTTATTAGGAATCGCTGAATATAATTGGAACTTTGTAGCTACTGATATCGATTTAGATTCACTAGATTATGCTCAAGACATTATAGATGATAATGGTTTTACGGATAAGGTTGAATTAAGGCAACAGTTTAAAGAAGAGCACATTTTACAAGGAATTATAGAAGAAGAGGATGCGTTTACAATAACGATGTGCAATCCGCCATTTTATAAATCGGCAGAAGAGGCGAGAGGAGCCAACCGAAGAAAATCAAGAAACTTAGGAAACAATGCGGTACGTAATTTTGCAGGAAACTCTAATGAATTATGGTATATAGGTGGAGAAAAAGCTTTTTTACACACCTACTTGTACGAAAGCTCTCAGTTACCAAAAGCGAGTAAATGGTTTACGAGTTTAGTGTCTAAAAAAGAAAACGTAGAAAGTTTACAAAACTCAGGAAAAAAGCTAGGAGTTAAAGAATTTAAAATAATTCCTATGCACCAAGGAAACAAAGTAACACGTATTGTGTGTTGGAGGTTTTTGTAGCTGGTAGTCGTTAGTTTGTTGTTGAGGTGAAATTGTTTTAAAAAAGTTATAACTGTAAAGGTTAACTAATTTGCTGATAACTTTTAATCATTATTGGTTAAGCAATCTTTTTCTCGCTTCCCGTCATTTCGAGCGATAGCGAGAAATCTCAAAGTTATGAGTTACTCCCATTCATGAGATTACGCCACTTTCCACTTCGACTTCACTGCGTTTCGTTCATAATGAAGTTAAGGTGTCAGTTCGAGTGATTTTGTGTAACTAAGTGGAACAAAATAGTATCGAGAACCTTGTTGTTATCAAATATTTCTCGATACAAAACTCCTTTTATTATGTTTAATGAATTTCACTCGAAGTGACAGTAGGGTGTAATTTTTGACTTGTTTTCTGAGGGCGTTTTTATTATCGTAATTTCGAGGAGGTATGACGAAGTAATCTTTTTCTCTACTACCGTCACCTCGAACATTATCGAGTTCAAAATATATTTTGAACGAAGATAGCTTACGAAGTAAGTTGAGAGGTCTTAAAGTTATGAGTAACTCTGCTTTATGAGATTTCTCAGTCGCTCATAAAATCGCTTCTTCGAAATGACCGTTTTAGATTTATGAGATTACGTCACTTTCCGCTTTGATTGTGCTCAGTGTTCGTTCATAATGACGTTAAGGTGTCAGTTCGAGTGATTTTGTGTAACTAAGTGGAACAAAATAGTATCGAGAACCTTGTTGTTATCAAATACTTCTCGATACAAAATTCCCTTCACTACGTTTCGTAAATTTCACTCGAAGTTGTAAAGGTTAACTAATTCGTTGACAAAATCTTATATTTTGTTATGCGTATAAATACAGATGATTTAACTCTAGTT
>NZ_JAKVUA010000022.1:0-48750 GCF_033978845.1 Tenacibaculum sp. 1B UA | reverse complement strand
GGTTCCGTTGCGTTGAGGATTGTTCAGCGCATCACGCTGATGGTTTCGTTGTGTTGAGGAATGTTCAGCGAGCTTCGTTGGGGAGTATTCAGGGAGTATTCAATAAAGTGTGTGGGAGTATTCAATAAAGTGTGTCAACTTATTTTTAGTTTTCTATAAACCTTTTAGAGAGTATATTCTTATATAAAAACTACCATCCCGCCATACGCCTACGCATAGCTTGTTGTTCTGGTGTGTGTTCATCGGTTGGTACAAAGCTTGGATACAAAGGTTTAGGAAAGCCTTCTTTTAATCTACGGTCAAAATCGGCTTGCCTATATGGATCGAAAACCTCTCCAAGAGGTAAGGGTCTGTTTTTATCCATATACCATACCATAAAACTCCAAAAACGATCGGGGTTGTTGTACGCAAGAGTCCAAGTAAAATCTTGTTTACGGTCACGTAATATTAAACTATAGCCTGTAGGAGCAAAATCTCCTCCTGTTTGTAAATTTTTATATACTGTAACTAACCAAAAGGGCACGGTTTCTTGTTTTCTGCTAAAAAATAAACGGGGGTAACTTATGGTGCCGTTCATTCTGTCTAACACCAATTCTTTATGTGGGTTGTAATAATATACCGCTAAATGAAATAATCCTATGATAATAAAAGGGGATGTAAACAAAAGATAGTCAACCCAAGTAATCCCCCCCCCATTTTTTCCTATTAGTTGTAATAAAAGGATTATTAGCATTACAAAACCTCCAACAAAGAATGTATATATTTTAAACAAACTAAAACCTCTTGCCATGTTTAGGACAAAATATTCATCGTTGGCTTCTTGAATTTTTTCAGGTTTATTAGGTTGTAAATCTTCTGTAAATTGGGTAATAGGGTAGTCAACTATTTCATGTGGTAGGGGTTTGGCTTTTAAAAAACTCATAGTATTATTTTAATGTTGTAAAGGAAATCCCACCCTAACCCTCCCAAAGGGAGGGAATAGGAATGTTTATTTTGTTCTACCATCCCGCCATACGTCTACGCATAGCCTGTTGTTCTGGTGTGTGTTCATCGGTTGGTACAAAGCTTGGATACAAAGGTTTTGGAAAGCCTTCTTTTAATCTACGATCAAAATCAGCTTGTCTGTACGGGTCGAAAACATCACCATCAGGTAAGGGTCTGTTTTTATCCATATACCATACCATAAAGCTCCAATAATTTTCTACTTCTCTATTAGCTAATGTCCAAGCAAAATCTTGTTTACGGTCACGCAATACCAAACTAAAGCCTGTAGGAGCAAAATCTCCTCCTGTTTGTAAATTTTTATATACTGTAACTAACCAAAAGGGCACGGTTTCTTGCTTTCTACTAAAAAATAAACGGGGGTAACTTATGGTACCGTTTATTCTGTCTAACACCAATTCTTTATGTGGGTTGTAATAATATACCGCTAAATGAAATAATCCTAGTGTAAAAAAAGGAGTTGTAAACAAAAGATAGTCAACCCAAGTAATCCCCCCCCCATTTTTTCCTATTAGTTGTAGTAAAAGGATTATTAGCATTACAAAACCTCCAACAAAGAATGTATATATTTTAAACAAACTAAAACCTCTTGACATGTTTAACACAAAGTATTCATCGTTGGCTTCTTGTACTTTTTCAGATTTACCTGGTTGTAGTTTACTTTGTATTTGTACTGAACCATATTCAACTATTTCATGTGGTAGGGGTTTGGCTTTAAAAAAACTCATAGTATTATTTTAATGTTGTAAAGGAAATCCCACCCTAACCCTCCCAAAGGGAGGGAATAGGAATGTTTATTTTGTTCTACCATCCCGCCATACGTCTACGCATAGCCTGTTGTTCTGGTGTGTGTTCATCTGTTGGTACAAAGCTTGGGTATAAAGGTTTAGGAAAGCCTTCTTTTAATCTACGGTCAAAATCGGCTTGCCTATATGGATCGAAAACCTCTCCAAGAGGTAAGGGTCTGTTTTTATCCATATACCATACCATAAAACTCCAAAAACGATCGGGGTTGTTGTACGCAAGAGTCCAAGTAAAATCTTGTTTACGGTCACGTAATATTAAACTATAGCCTGTAGGAGCAAAATCTCCTCCTGTTTGTAAATTTTTATATACTGTAACTAACCAAAAGGGCACGGTTTCTTGCTTTCTACTAAAAAATAAACGGGGGTAACTTATGGTACCGTTCATTCTGTCTAACACCAATTCTTTATGTGGGTTGTAATAATATACCGCTAAATGAAATAATCCTAGTGTAAAAAAAGGAGTTGTAAACAAAACATAGTCAATCCAAGTAATCCCCCCCCCATTTTTTCCTATTAGTTGTAGTAAAAGGATTATTAGCATTACAAAACCTCCAACAAAAAATGTATATATTTTAAACAAACTAAAACCTCTTGACATGTTTAACACAAAGTATTCATCGTTGGCTTCTTGTACTTTTTCAGATTTACCTGGTTGTAGTTTACTTTGTATTTGTACTGAACCATATTCAACTATTTCATGTGGTAGGGGTTTGGCTTTTAAAAAACTCATAGTATTATTTTAATGTTGTAAGGGAAATCCCACCCTAACCCTCCCAAAGGGAGGGAATAGGAATGTTTATTTTGTTCTACCATCCCGCCATACGTCTACGCATAGCCTGTTGTTCTGGTGTGTGTTCATCTGTTGGTACAAAGCTTGGGTATAAAGGTTTTGGAAAGCCTTCTTTTAATCTACGGTCAAAATCAGCTTGCCTGTATGAATCGAAAATATCTCCAAGAGGTAGGGGTCTGTTTTTATCCATATACCATACCATAAAACTCCAATAACGTTCACATCTATTATGTGCTAGTGTCCAAGAAAAATTTTGTTTACGGTCACGTAATATTAAATTATACCCCATAGGTGTAAAGTCCCCACCTGTTTGTAAGTTCTTATATACTGTAACTAACCAAAAAGGTACAGTTTCTTGTTTTTTGCTAAAAAATAAACGGGGGTAACTTATGGTACCATTCATTCTATCTAACACCAATTCTTTATGTGGGTTATAATAATACACCGCTAAATGAAATAAACCTAGTATAATAAAAGGTAAAGGAATTAAATAAATGTGTAGTGGCGTAGGTTTCTTTATTATAAACTGAATTAAGAAAAATAACAATAGTATTCCTCCTCCAAAATAAAAAGTAAACATTCTAAATAAAAATAAGCCTTTTGCCATGTTTAGGACAAAGTACTCGTCGTTGGCTTCTTGTATTTTTTCAGCTTTATTGGGTTGTAAATTAAATTTGAATTGGGTAATAGGGTAGTCAACTATTTCATGTGGTAGGGGTTTGGCTTTTAAAAAACTCATAGTATTATTTTAATGTTGTAAGGGAAATCTACGGAAGAATAATGACTTATCTTCAATAATGGTTGCTTTGCCTGCTTTAACGTTTCTAAAGGTAATGTATTCCTCTTCTTTTTTACTGTCTTTTATCAAAGGCATGATATTCCATAAATAGCCTTGTTTATTTTTTGGGTGTAAAGGTAATTGTATTTGTGCATCAGTATACTTACATAATACAGCAATATGCGAGTACTTGTTTAGGTATATTTTATTTCCTTCGTATTTTTGCTTAACGATATTATTGGCAGCCAGTTGGTGTTTTACTTGTAAGTATTTGGGTACTCGTACCCAAATGTGAAATTGTTTAAAAGAAGCACCCATGTTTCCGTTGCGTAACGATTGTTCTTTAAACTCTGGTTTGTCATCAACTGTAGAGGGAGCCGTAACTACGGTGTCGTAACAATGTTTAGGTAGCTTGTAGCTTTTATTACCTAATAAAGGATCATTGTATTGTACCAAATAAAGCTCGTAGGTTAGTCCGTTTGGATTGTTAAAAAACGCCCCAAACGAAATATCAATGGCTAGGTTACTCCAAAGGGTAGCACTGTTATCAATCCAGTTTTTATGCAAGTCTTGGTTAGCGGCACGAAAAGTTGGAGTGGTACTTTTTGGAGAAGCATACCGTTTACTACTTGCCTTTATAGTAATAGCACTCCCAACTATTAAATTTAGTAAGCGTACATACACACTTTTATAGCTTTCATCAAAGCTTGAGGATAAGTACTCTTTTTTATAAGGGTTAATTAATTTTTCTTTGCCTCGGTACATTAAGCGTGCATTGTAATAAGGATTGTAATAACTTGGATCTTTCATATAGGTTTTGCTACTAAACGGAAAAAACTTAAAAAAAGTTTCTAGCTCATCATCGGTTAAATAATACGCTAATCCGTAAAAAGCTAACCCTAAACCACCCACAATTAAACCAGGGACCCCTGTTAACGAAATTAATCCGAAGGTTTCTAGTAAGGACACTGCTGAAAGTACTGCAGCACCGCTATAGGCTAAGGCGGCATCGTTGTCAGCTTTTGCTAAACTTTTATTTACATCTTCAATGGTAGCATATAGAGTATATACAGAGGCAGCACCACCAAACAACTTAATGGCTTTTGCACCTCTTGTAGTAAAAGACTTTTCTTTAATATTATCTATTACATCTTTCACTTCTATAGCAGTAGCTCTTGGCTGTGTGGTAACAAAACTTTTAATTTTTTGTTTGGTTATATCGTTAGAAATACTTTCAGTTACATTTAGCCCTGCTGAAATCACTTTTGTTGTAACACCAGCTAACTTTATATAATCTTCAGTTCCAATAACTTCTTTTTTCAACATACTATCTATATGACTTGTCAGCGAAAACATTTCAAAAACTAATACGGTACTTCTAAATTGTTGGCTTTGTATAATACTTTCTAACTTGTGGGCATAGGGGAGTTTTTTACCATTTCTAATATGTATAGTTAGTTTTTCAGGGTTAGTTTTGGCGGTTGCCATTTTAGCGTCTATTTCTCCTTTAAATTGTTCTTCTACCAATAACCAATAAGTAACGGGTACCTTGGCGTGTTTTATAGCATCAATACGTTTATGTTGCGGGTGTTTAGAAGCTATGTTTTTCTTAACTTTTTCAAAATCGTTTAAAAACTCTTTATAAATTAAATTTTTACCTGCTGTAACTAAGTGGGTTTCTTTAACTCCGTTGTTAGTACGAGTTATTAAATCAAATTGGTTTCTCAGTAATTCAACTTTTATTGCTTTACCAAAGCCAATGTAAGCCTTAGTTACTTTTTTGAAATGACTGAATAGTTTTTTTTCAAACTTAACTATGTATTTCCAGTCTTTGGTGTCTTGTTTTTCTAAATCGGTAACTTCAATTGGGTAGAAGAGTACATCGTTTATATGTTTTAAAGAACTTTCACCTTTACTGGTTTTTATAATTTCTTTTACCCAAGTATCTTCATACGGTTTGTACTCGTTTTCGGGTAGTAGTTGCCTGTCTATCATTTCGGGGTAATGCGCCAAACACAATAAGTGGTCTGAAATTATATTTTTACCCTCTATACTAGCTAATGGGGTAGGGTTATTTTCATAACAAACATCAATAGCGGTTTTGTAGTATTCGCTTTTTAAGAGGTTTCCTAAATCGTTTCTAAATCCGTTTATTACTTTACGAATACGTTTGCGTTCTTCAATAGCGAGTATGTGGTCTAATTTATCGTGCGATATACCATGGTTTAAATACCACTCTCCTCTTTTACGTGTATAGTCTTCTTTTAATTCAGGGTTGTTGTAAACAAATTTATAGGTGGTTAAGGCAATTGAGAAGATGTATTTTAGTTCTTCTGCCTCCTCTTTAGAAATTTCATCACTTTGTACTTCTCCATAGTCTATAAGCCCTAATTTGTACTTGTATAAATCCATATGGTGTACAGAGGTAGCTAAACACTCTACCATAGAGCGTAAATAATCTAGTTTATAAAAAATGATATCTACGAGGTCATAGGCACAGCCAACAGGGTCTGGAAGTGTAATAAACATGTCTTCTAATAATGTATTTTCATTATTAGGGTCGTCGGCATTTTCAATAGCATGAATGGTTTTTAGCTTTTCTTCTAGTCTGGTAGCTTCTGGAAAGTGTTTGTAATCAAACACAGCAATAAAAGAATGATAGGGACGGTCGTGTATAACTTCTGCTTTTTTTAATTCTTTGTCTTTTTCGTAGCCTTTACACTCAACTTTTATCATTCGTTCGTTTTCTTCTGGCGAAGAAGCAATTTGTTCCAATTGTTGCATAGACCATTGCACATGAGAATAGGCTACCCAAATTACAGAATCTGGCGCTACAATATAAGTTTCTCTACTTGAGGTGTTTGTGGCGTCTCGGATATCGTTATATTCTCCATTTTCTTTGTTGTCTTTCCAATAAATAGGATTTAAAAGACCGCTTGTATCTATTTCGTATTCAAGCCATTTTTTAGGTTCCTCGTCATGCAAAATATATAAATATCCATGTCTTAAACCTGTTCTTTCGTAACGACTATGGGTTAGTTTTGGAGCTAAATTTGAAGGATTGGCACTATCTCGTTTAGCAGTTACAACAACTTCACTAAGTTTATAATCAATTGTTTTTTTGTCATTCTTATCGTGTGGCTCAACTTCAACTTCAATATCAGGAGCTCTAACAAACTTGTTGTCTTGTATATGATAGGGAAATGGATTAAAAACCCCGTATCTTAAAAAGTGTAATTCAATTCCTTGTTTCTTAGCTTGTAAGTCAGAACTAATGTTGGTTTTTCCGTCAGGACCTTTTATTTCAAATTTATAAGTACCTATATTATCATTATAGGCGTCTTCTTGAAATTTTTCTAATGTAATGTTTTCTTTCATGGTTTATTATTTTCTTTTTTTTCATGTTTTTGCATAGCAAAAACACAACCATAGCAATAATAGCTACAGCATAGCACAGGGGGAGAATATTTTTTTTGGATTACAATTTTTCAAAAAAGCACGTTAGCAATTTTTTAAATAAGTACTCTTTTGATGTCTCAAATGTATAGATAGAAAGTTTATTAATCAAAAAAAGTTTAATTTTTTTCTAAATAGCGTTGTTTTGTTAAAGGAATTTATGTGTTATAAAGAGGTGAGATGTTTCTGATTGAAGAAGGAATCTTAACATAAATCTTTTTATTTTTACAGACACAAAACTTATAATATGAAAAAGCTAGTTCTCTTATTATTAACCACTTTATTAATTACTAGTTGTACCAATTACGGACAACTAAAGTTAGTGTCGTACTTATCGGAAGATTTAAAAGAAGTTTCTGGTGTTGAGAAAAACCACGATTTAAATGTACTATGGATGCATAATGATAGTGGTAATGCAGCGGAATTATTTAAAGTTAGTATGCAAGGGAAAATTTTACAAAAAAGAGCATTAGCGGTAAAAAATCACGATTGGGAAGACATAACTTCTGATACCAATGGGAACATATACATCGCCGATTTTGGTAACAATAATAATAAAAGGAAGAACTTGGTAATTCTTAAAGTTAAACAAGAGAATTTGTTAAATGGAGATAATGTTGAGGTGGAGAAAATACAGTTTTCGTACCCTAATCAAACCAAGTTTCCACCCAAAAAGAAAGACCGTTTTTTTGATGCAGAATCTTTAATTTATAAAGATGGGTTTCTGTACATTTTTACCAAAAGTAGGGTTAAAAATAAACAAGGAAAAACAATGCTGTATAAAGTTCCAGCAACAAAAGGAGAGTACATAGCCAAATATATCTCCGAGTACGCAAATTGCGATGCTATACATTGCGCAATTACAGCAGCAGCAATATCCCCAGATAAACAAAAAGTAGTTTTGTTAACACATCAATCCGTATTAGTATACACCAATTTTAAAGGAGATGACTTTTTTAGCGGAGATGTAAAAGAGTATTTGTTTAACCATGTTTCTCAAAAAGAAGGGGTTACTTTCAAAAATAATACAACGCTTTACATAACTGACGAAGCTGCTAAAGGAGGAAACAGCAAGTTATTTGAGTTTGTAATAAAGGATTAAAAAAATCAGTTACCAAAGCTATGTGCAATGATAACTGAAAAAGGGAGGGGAATTAGGTATGTATTTTAAGTGTTTATACGTAATCTATTTGCCTAGAATAACCTGCATTTATAGCCAATAATATAGAATCTTCTCTGCTAAAACTAAACGGAATAACAGAGCTTAAAGGTTCTTCAAGCTTCTCTTCTATTGTTTGTTTAGATAATGTCAAAGCTTGCTCTACCAATTTGTGATACTCGGTTATAAAGTATTTTTTAGATAGGTTTTCAAATTTAGCAACATCAAAATCATAAAACTTAGTTCTTGTAATAGCTTTGTATTCCTGGTTGTTATGTATAAACAAATAAGTAAGGTCAACGTGAATAGTAGTATTAGCACCACTAGGATCATCTGGCCAATTATAAATTAATAAGTAGGCACCATCAATACTAACTTTAGGTTTAGAAATCTCTTCAATCTTTTCAAAACTTGTTAAATCACAAGATCCTGTTTTAATAACTTTTTCTATAGTTTCAACTGTACTCATTTTTATCATTTTATTTTAGTCAAATATCTTAGAAATTAGTGTTTTACTTTTAGGTGTTTTATAACCGTGTATAATTGTTTTGTAAACGTTTTGTTAAAGTGGAGGATATGGAGGTAGAGTAAAAATATATAATTACTTTAGTTGCCTAAATTT
Organism: Tenacibaculum sp. 1B UA; assembly: GCF_033978845.1. Taxonomy (NCBI): domain Bacteria; kingdom Pseudomonadati; phylum Bacteroidota; class Flavobacteriia; order Flavobacteriales; family Flavobacteriaceae; genus Tenacibaculum; species Tenacibaculum sp. 1B UA. The sequence goes on along the minus strand of NZ_JAKVUA010000022.1, from coordinate 40,137 downwards.
TTACAGAAAATACCTTTGTTTACAAGAGCTTACTTTTTATATATTATAGGTGTCTGTCTTATTTTTACAGCATGTACAAAAAATAAAGTAGATGAAAATTTACAAGAATATTTATATACTATTGATAGCATTTCTCAGCAAAAACCCAATGAAGGGTTAAGAAAAATTGATAGTTTATTAGAAAAGAAACAAAATTCTAAAAACGAAGCGCTATTATTATTTAGTAAAGGAGAATTATTTTACCTGAACGATAAGTTAATTGAAGCTAAAAATATACACTTAGAAACCTATAAACTATTTACAAAACAAAAAGACTACTATAATAAAGGAAGAAGCTTAATAACATTAAGTGCTACTTGTATGAAATTAAATGAGCTAGAGGAGGCTCAGAAGTATGCGTTAGAAGCTATAGAAATAGGGGAGAAAATAAAAAATACAAGATTACAAGCCAAGGCAAATAATCAGCTATTTAATCTTCATTTTATATTAAAAGACTACGAACAGGCATTGTTTTACATAAAAAGGTCTGAAGAACTATTTACTGATTCGAACGATCCAAATTCTATAATTGCTATAAAAAGTAATATAGCAGGTGTTTATTTAAAATTAAAACAATACAACAAAGCTTTAAAACAATTTTCAGAAGCATTGGCTTTAGGAAAATCAGCAAAAGATCCAAAAACTATTGTAAGTGTTCTTAATAATATTGGATACACGTATTTGGAAGCAAAACGTTTTGAAGAATCGGAGAAGTTTTTACGAGGAGCAGCAAAGCTTAATCAAAAAATTAAAACAATTAACGGAGCTCCATACAAAGGTTTAGGAACTCTTTTTTTAGTAACCAATAAGCTAGATTCGGCAGCGGTAAATTACAACAAAGCGATGTCAATTTACAAGAGTAAAAATAACCTTTTAGAAGAATTAGAAATACGAGATAAATTAATATCAATAGCCATACTTAAAAAACAGTATGAAGTAGCACTTAACCATCAAATTATACGAGATAGTATAGAGGTGGTAAAGAATCAAAAACAAAATAAAAAACTACTTCATTTTGCCAATGTAAACTATAAAATAAAAGAAAAAGAAATAGCGTTAACACATCAAAAAGAAATAAATAAACAAAATTGGTGGTTAGGAATTAGTGTAATTGTTTCGTTGGTACTTATTTTAATTATAGCATTGTTTATTGGATATAATAATAAATTAAGAGCAGCCAACAAAGCATCTAAATTAGAACAGCGATTGCTTAGAGCTCAAATGAATCCGCATTTTATATTCAACACCTTAGCGGCGATACAAAACATAACGTTAGAAGGAAACCCGGTAAAATCATCAAATTATATAGCTAAGTTTTCAAAACTGATTAGACAAAATTTTGATTATGTTCGGAAAGAAGAAATTAGTTTAGAAGAAGAACTAGCTATGATTTCTAACTATATAGATACACAGCAATTACGTTTCAACAATAGTTTTAGTTATCACATACATATTTCTGAAAACTGTGACACAAAACAAGTAAAAGTACCTCCAATGCTATTGCAACCTTTTGTTGAGAATGCTATTGAATATGGGTTAAAGGAAAAGAAATCAGGAGGAACGTTAAGCTTAAGTATTTATAAAAGAAACCAAGAATTATTTTTTGAAATTGAAGATAATGGAGTGGGAAGAAAGCAAAAAAAGAGTCAAGAAAAAATAGCAAAAGATCTACACGCTACCGATATTTTTATTGAAAGATTACAGATAAGAAATAAAGGGGAAGAAAAATCTTTTACAATAGAAGATTTACACGATAAAGAGGGAAATTCGTCAGGAACAAAAGTTGTATTTAAATTAAAGTTATAAAATGATAAGAGCGGCTATAATAGAAGATGAGTTTAATGCGTTAAACACCTTAACAAAGTTGTTACAATACACGCAAAAGGATATAGAAATTGTAGCTAAAATTGATAATGTAGATGAGGCTATAGGTTTTTTAAGTAACAATAATTTAGACTTGGTGTTTATAGATATTGAGTTAATTGGTGGAAATGCTTTTCAAATATTAGAGGCTTTAGAAACCATAAACTTTAAAATGATTTTTACCACAGCTTATGATGAGTTTGCTATAAAAGCCATTAAGTTTGATACGGTAGATTATTTATTAAAGCCTATAGATACTGATGAGTTAAATGCTTGTGTAGGTCGTTTTAGAACCGAATTTGAAAAAGATGAAAAATATACACAAGCACTACATAAAATAAGTGAATTAGATAAAAAAGAGGCACAAAAAACATTACTTATAAAAACTACAGAAGAGCAATACTTTTTGCATGTAGATGATATTGTACGCTGCCAGTCTGATGGAAGTTATACCGTTTTTTATACAACTGATAAAAAAATAATGAGTGCCCGAAATTTAAAGTATTACGAAAATATTTTAAGCACACATGCCTTTGCTAGAGTACACCAATCTCACTTAATAAACATTAAATATTTAGCCTCGGTAAGTGCCAATACAATTAGATTGTCAAGTGGAGAAAATGTGCCCTTATCATCAAGAAAAAAAACGTATTTAAAACAGTTCTTAGAGAATTTTAATGCGAATACAAAATAAAAAGTAACACATACAAAACTTATTAAAAGTGTATATAAGTTCCCTATAGTTTTGAGGTAAATAATTTAAAAAACCTTAAAAATATAACGACATGGGACTTAAAGAAAAAAGATTTACGAAAACTTTTCAAGAAGAAAAATACCCTGCATTAAAAGAACAAATAAACAATGCAGCTGGTTTTGACGTAACAATAGATGTAGAATGGGATACCATGTTTGAAGATAAGTTTTTACACTTATACGATGATAGTTATCCTAAAATTTACTTCCAACCACTTATCAATGCTTTTGCAGCCATTGCAGCAGATGATATGGGTAAAGAAGCATTAGCAGAATCGTTAAAGAAAGTAGTGATTACCAATAAAGACGATCATCATAATCCTTCACGTGCTTACACCTTTGAAGAAGGGGTTTTACAAGTAAACCATAGCCCGATTTTAAACGCAGATCAAGTTCAAAATAGAACAGATGTACTTGTTGATTTGTTAGAGAATAACTTGTAGTCTAGTAATCTATAACAAAAAAATTGCTATGGAAACAGATTATATCAATCAATTTAAAGCACAATCGCCAGCAGCTATAATTCAGGGTCTGTTTAGTGAAAAAAAGCAATTAAAAATTGCTTTATCACTAAAAAACGGACTTTATGTAGAAGGCTTTATAGTAGACATTACCAAAGAAGAATATCAAACATTTGTGTGTATGAAAACCGTAGAACAAGAAGTGTTGTTTTTCAATCTTCAAGAGGTATCTGTTTTACGAATTAAACACCCTAAAAAAATAGCTGTTTCCTTATCTAAAGGAAGTATCAGTCGTCCGTTAGGAGAGGAGCCCATAAGTGCTTTACAGTTAAAAAGATGGATTGTAGAGCAAGAATCGTTGCTAGAAGCAACAATCAACTTATCATTCGAAAAATCAGTATTACAAGAAGCGAATGCTCGATTAAATTGTAAAGATGTTATTACAAGTTTGTTAAAAGTGAAACAATTAATAATAGAGGATGAAATGGGATTAGCTGCATGGAAAGAAGTAAAAACTGTTGCTATTTCTAACACAGAAAAATTGCAGGTAAGTAAAGAAGGAAATGTATTAAAAATTGGTATTGAAATTACTAAAGCACTGCCAAAAGAGTTAGATAGTCTTTTTATAGAAAAGATAGAAGAAATATTGTAGAATACTAAAATTATTAAAAATGGGTCTTAAAGAAAAGAGAGCAGTTCAAACATTTAAAAACGAATCATTTCCAACATTAGAAGCGGAAATAAACAATAAAGCAGGGTTTAATGTATCATTAAACATAGCATGGGATACGTTGGTAGAAGATAAGTTTTCTCACCTTTACAACGATACCTTTCCAAAAATATATTTTCAGCCGTTAATTGAAGCAATCAAAGCTGTAAACATTGATAAAATAGGTGAAGAATTGCTAAAAAATGGATTAAAAGAAGTAAAAATTGTTAATGAAAATAACGAGCACAATTTAGAAAGAGCAATCACTTTTGTAGATGGGGTGTTAACCATTAATCACAGCCCAATTATGAATGCAGATAAGGTGGAAGAAAAAACAGAAAGAATTGTACACCTTTTAGAAAATCACTTAGAAGAATTTGCAGGAAGTGAAGCTAGTGTTGAAAGTACAGAAAACCCAAATAATATTGTAGGAGGAAAGGTAGATAACACTATAAAATTAAGTTTACCTCAACTGCACAACCAATATGTAGCTTTAGCTTTTGAAAAGCAAGATAATTTAGCAGATGTTGTTGAAGATTTACCTTGGACTTGTGATATGCTTCAAGGAACGGTAACCTACGGTGATTTAACCTTTAAAATGCAGGTATTAGGAACCTATTCTCACAACGAACAATCATGGTTATGGGCTTGGGCAAATAAACAAAGCGGTATTCCAGAACAATTTTTAGAAGCTTCATTACAAATGAAAGCTTTAGGAGAACGTCATGGAATAGAAGATTTACTTTCCTCAAAAATAGAAACAGAACACGACCCTGGTCATTATTTTTCTTTCGTAGCAACAGGAGTAAATCAGGCAAGTTGTTACGCACCATTACCTTTTAAAGGACTTACTGTGTATGTTTTATTATATACGGATATGGTTGATGAAAAAGAGATAAACATTCCGGCTTTAATTTGTTCACACTTCTCAAAAACAATTACTCGAATGGATTTTGAACACAAGCATGCATTGTTTTGCTATTTAGTTCAAAAAGGATATGAAGTTGAGGTATCAGGAAATAATATCGTTGCTAAAAAAGGAGAAGATCAAATTTTAGGGATTTTTGACCTAAAAGGAAGATTACTAAAATTATCTAATTCAAAAGTTTCAGTAGGAGCTTAAAAAAGAAAACTATGTACCAATCAACCACATTATCAGAACTAGAAAAAGAACATCAAGATGCATTAACTCAGGCGCAAAATAAGATGATGGAAGATTTAAATCTTGCACAACAGAATGGCGATAACGATTTAATTCATCAGGCAAGTGTTCATTTTCAAAACGTAGCTAAAGAATTAGCAGAACAATACACTAAACGTATTGAGGAAATTAACGAGTTAAACCTTAAAAATGTAACAGAAAACATTCAAGAGGTGTATGATAACTCTAGAGCAGATATTGACTTAAATGCATTGGTGTATGACGGTGATCGAGATTACGTTTTAGAGTTTCAAGAAGATGAGTTAATTCAAAAAACCTTAGAAAGAATAAAAGAAAACAATCCAGTTTTTAAATCGAGAAGACATTTGTTAAAATCAAGTTTGCGATTAACAAAAATGTTAGCTCCAGTGCTTCACGAAATTGGAGAGCATTGTAAAGAGGTTTTAAAATTGAAAGCTGATATTGAGTTTTTTGTGTATCAGAACGATAAATTCAATGCGTCATGTTATCCGCCAGATGAAGATAAATTATACATTATTTTAACCTCTGGAATTTTAGAACGTTTTACAAAAGACGAGTTAGCTTTTGTCATTGGTCATGAAATAGGGCATGTATTGTTTGAACACTTTAATTATCCAGTAAAACATATTTTAGACGAAGGTGCAAATGATTTAGCGCCGATTCATGCGATGAAGTTATATGCATGGAATCGTAATGCTGAAATTAGTGCAGATAGAGCTGGTTTATTATGTTGTAAGAGTTTTGAGGCGGCAGCAAGAACATTTTTTAAACTATCATCGGGAGTAACTTCTGATTCTTTAGATTTTAAACTAAACGAGTATATCAATCAGTTTTCAGATTTAGAAGAAGTTTTAAATGACGAGACACACGATCCGTCAGATTGGTATAGCAGTCACCCGTTTAGTCCGCTTCGTATTAAAGCGTTAGAGTTATTCAATAAGAGTAAAACATATGAGTTATTCAATCCTGAAGTTAATGGAGAAATAACAGAGGAAGCGATGGAGCTAGAAATACAACGAATTATGTCGTTAATGGAACCAGAAGACTTAGGAAACGAAACTGAACATTCAGAAAAAATTCAACGTTTTATGTTCTTAGGTGGTTATATGATTTCAAAGGCAGATGGGGTTGTGGATGATTCTGAAATACAGGCGTTGAGTAGTGTGGTGTCTCCATCAGTTTTTGCTCAGTGTATGTTAACGATTAAAGGGTTAACAGAGCAAGATATTATTGATGAAATTATAGCTTTGGCTAAAGAATTAGATATCGTAATTTCTGTGATGCAAAAACTAAATATTCTAAGAGATTTATCTATTATTTCGTATGCTGATGGAAGTATTGATGCTTCAGAAGTTGAGGTACTATACAACTTAGCAAAGCAACTATATATAAAAACTGAATTTATTGATAGAATTATCAGTGACGCACAAGGCGTTGATTAATAACATAATTTTTGTTTACCATGCTAGCCAAACTATACATATTTAACTGTGTATGGTTTGGCTTATGTTATATATTAAAAGACCCCATCCAACAATTAGTAGTAGACCACCTAAAGGAGTAATAGGACCTAAAAAGGTCATTTTTTTACCTTTAGCGTCTGATAATACTAAACCATAAATGCTAAAGGAAAACAGTATAACTCCAATTACAAAAGCGTAATATATTGCTGAACTAGGTGCGTCAAAATAACTTCCAACGAATAATAAAACGAGTGCATGATACATTTGATATTTTACACCCGTTTCAAATGATTTTAATTGTTCTTCAGTTAAAATTTTTTGTAAGGCATGTGCTCCAAAAGCACCAAATGTTACAGCAAGCATACCAAATAAAGCTCCTGTAATTAATACAATTTGTTGTGTCATGTTTTTTAAGAATTAAAAAGAAAAACCAATACTAAAAGCTACTCTGTCTTCTTGAGAAGTTCCCCTAAAGTATGAAATATTAGCTGTGAATAAGTCGATTCCACTTAGCCAAAAAGAACCACCATAACTAGTATGCCATTTCTTTGAATTTTGAGAATACGGAGACCATACTCGACCGTAATCAAACCCACCAGTAATACCAACTTTTATAGGAATAATTCCTGTACGAATACGCCCAAAACGCAAACGTAAATCGTTACTATGATAAAAACTTTCGGTTCCAGAAAAACGTTCTCTGTTAAAACCACGTAAACTACGGTCACCGCCTAAAGTAGCTGCTTGGTAAATTTCAAAGCGGTTTCCTACATTAATTTGAGTTCCCACTTCAGAAGCAAAAACTAATGAACGGTTGAACACTAGGTTTTGATACATAGCTAAAGAACTTTTAATATAACCAAAGCGTCTGTCGAAATCGTCTAAGTTGGCTTTAGCCCCAACAGCTAAATCGAAGTTCATACCTTTGGTAGGGAAACTACTATTGTCTACTCGATTGTGATTAAAGTTTAACTCACCTCCCCAAAAATAATTAGTGTCAAAAATAGCCGTAGGCTGATTGTCAAAATTATTAATAAATCTACCAGGTGTGTCTTCAATTTCAATAGCTTCAAAAAGACCTGAAATTTTAAAGATACTTCCGCCTCGTAAGCGCTTTAATAAAGAAGGGGAAAAGCTAATTTCTTCTTTTTTAACACGATAATGATCCAAATTGAAACTTTGGTCGTAAATACTTTCATTTCCCCATCCAAAGAAATTAAAGGAATAGTTATCGCTAGTAGCTTTGGCACGTAAGTGTAAGCTCCAATTGCCAATTAACTCTGTAAATTCACCATTGTATTCTAAATCGTAGCCACTAGTTGAAGAATAGTAGTTTGCCGCTAATGTGTGTTGGCTAGCGAAGGGTTGTTTTTTAAAGCCTTGTTGTGTATGTGTAACCGAAGCACCAAAAAAGAAACCGTCATCTGGATTGCTACCTAAGCTCGGATAAACAACAGTAGTATTGTTGTTAATGTCATGCGCATCATAGGTGTTTTTAAAGTAACTATTTGAACGTAAATCCGCAGTTTCAGAACTAGGGTTTATGGTGTTTTTCTTTGATTTAAAATCATAGATTTTTGTTTTCTTACCCCAGCCAGCAACGGATGATTTATCAGTATATACATCGTGATTTTGCCCCCCTATAATTCGAAGTAAAATTCCATCGTGCACATTACCAGAAATTAAAAACTCATCATCCCCATTTAAACCATAAATTTGTATTTCTTTGGTTTCTTTTGTTTTGAAAACACGGTTATAAATCTTGTTTTCTTTTCTAAAAATGGTAACGCTAGTTTCCTCATCATTTAAACGTTCAATGATAAATTTATCATCTTTATCTGTACCAACTACATGTACCACTTTGTTTAGTTTGGTGTAATAACGTTTAGCAATTTCTTTTAATTTATCTCTTCGAGCTTTAATTTTAGCTATGGTTTCTTTTCCATCAATATCATAAATAACCTTTGGTAATTGTTGGATTGATTTTTCAATTACTTCATCAGTTAAATATTGTTGAATGTACTCAGCTTGTTGATACCATTCATTGAGTGTTAATTCATTTAAAAAAGCAGCATCAAAAAAGCGAGCATAATTGTTGTACCATTTCATGTTTTTGATATCGTTGTCAAAAGTTTGCATATTTCTTACTAAGGGTGCGAACTGTTGAAAAAGCGGAATCATAACTCCATCAAACTTAGAAAAAGGTTGGTCTCTATCTCTTGGAATTGGGCGATAATACTTTTTACCATCTTTGGTTTTAAAAGAAGCCCATCGCCATTGATCTTCATGTCTATCCCAGTCACCAATAACCATATCAAATAAGCGAGAGCGAATTACCCATTCTTGGTCGATAGAGTGCTTACCGTTTTTTCTAATTTTTTCTAACACATCAAATGTGCTAATAATATCGTCTGAATTTCCAAAGTTGTCTAGTTCACTTCGGTCGCCAGCAGGTCGTTCTTCTAACAAGTATAACTGTCCGCCAAAAATGTCGTTATGTTTACCTAAAGCGGGTTGCTTAGGCATGTAATAAAGTTTTGGGTTGGTATGGTAAATATTTACGGATTCTGCCATATCAGGAAGAACAAAAGCTGCGTATGGGTGCGACATGGTAAAAATATCTTGAACCACATCAACTAAAAAAGTGCCTTTTAAAATACCACCCATAATTCGACTTCCGTCTTTTACCATTGAGCGTAACACGTATTGTTTACCATTAGGATTTTCTAATCGTAACGAATTGGTTTGGTTACCACCACCTCTTCTGATAGGAGTTAAACCTCCATAGATATTCTCTAATTCTAGTACAGGAACTTTAACGGTTTTACCGTACTTGTCTCTGTTTAAATCTCCCCACATAAATTCATGAATACCACTAACCTCTGTGGATTCTGGAGGATAAATAGAGGTTTCTACAAACTTCTTATGTTCTTCGTATTCAGGAAAGCTAGTATAGTTTTTTGTTTGTTTTGGTTTTACAATTTCTTTACTGAATAAAAGTTTGTGACCATCTTTGGTATTGGCAGCATAATATTCAATAATTGCTGAACCATCTTTGTAGTAATTTAATTTAGCATATCCATGATTACCGTAGGTAAATTGAGCTCCATAACTAACTAAAGCAGCTGATTGCTTTGAACCCGAACCACTAATTACTTGTTTAAACCCGTCTTGTTCTATGTATTGTAAGTTGTGATCGTGACCAGAAACGAATACAACATTGTCTGTGAAATCATTAGATACTGTTTGTATTTGAGTAACAAAGTCACTATAGCTTTTATTAAAAACATCGGTTTGTATACCTACATGTGAACGTAACGCATTTTTTAAAGTGCCTAGAACAGGTAGTGGACTCATGTGGTCTTTTACAGAAAAGCTTCCTCCATGTGGTCCATTACTATATAAAGGATGGTGTACAGCTACTACAACATTTTTAGATCTATTCTTTTTAAATAAACTAGAAAGCTCTTGAATAAAGTGTTCACGAGTTTTAATGTCGCAGTTATCGTTCATTTTTGGCTCTTTATCCCAGTTCATAATAAACCAACGACTATCAATAAGAATTAAAGTAAGGTCATCGTTAATTTTTACTTTGTCTAGTCCACAACCACCTTCAGGTAAAAAAGAGTTTTTACCTAAAGCTTTTTCAACCAATCGCTCCTGCTCTTTTAAGCCATCAACACCATTATACCAGTCGTGATTTCCAGGAATAAAAATTGTATTTCCTTTAAAGTCTTTCAGAGCATCAATTTGTGTTTGTAAACGGTGCTCTGCCAAGGCTCTATCTTTGTGTTCTTTACTTGGTATTCCGTAAGGATAAATATTATCTCCTAAAAATAAGGTAGTTGATTTTTCAGGAGCTTTGGTTAATTCTTTTTGAAAATAAGTTAAGGTAGGAGTTGTTTGTCCCATTTCGGCATTACCAGCGTCTCCAATTAAATAAAAAGAGTGTAACAATTCTTTATTTGTTTGAATTGTTTTTGGAGAAGTCTTATCTGCGTACTTAGCTTTATAGGATGCACAAGCACTAACTACAATAATTATAGTTAGATACATGCAAAACTTGGTAAAGTTCATGTCTTATTTTTTAGTTATGTAAAAATAAGGCTTTTTAGAGTAAAACTACTGTTTTAATAAATACTGATAATCTTCAGGAGTATCAATGTCTAGTAAGTTTTGAGAAGAATTTATTTTAATAATATTGTTGTTGTTTTCTAATAGAAAATTCTTTGCACCCTTATCTCCTTTTAAATTTAATAAATCACTAAAATATCCTTTCGGAAATACGGTAGGAACTCCAAGGCTGCCTTGGTAACTGGAAGTAATTATTTTAGAAGGATTGTTTTTTGAAACTTCAATTAAGGAGTTTAAATATTCAGAAGTAATATGAGGTTGATCTGCGAGCATTATTAAAGCACTGTCAAAGTTATGTTTTTGTAAGAAATCAATTCCAATTACTATACTAGTACTTAATCCGTTTTTATAATTTGGATTGTAAATGATTTCAATAGCATTCGTTGTAAGCTCCTTTTCAATAGTTTCTTTATTAGCTCCCAATACACAAAATACATTTTTTATTACTGATTTTTGGGCTTGCTCAATTGTCCATTCTAGTAACGTAGTGTTTTTGTAAGAAAGTAATTGTTTTATTTTTCCCATTCGGGAAGCATTCCCTGCAGCTAAAATGAGAATTGCTGTTTTTTGCATCGTATTAGTCATGGATTCGTCCAGTAATCTTTTTTAGAGAAAACACTTCCTTGTTTCGAATAACTGATAATATTTCTGCTAGGATTGATAAGGCAATTTCTTCTGGGGTTTCTGCTCCAATATTTAATCCAGCAGGAGTATGAATTTTATCTAAAAATTCATCAGTAATATCGGGTGAAAATTCAAACAGTTCGTTAAATAGTTTTTCTCGTCGTTTAGCAGCTCCTAAAATACCTATGTAAGCAGGGTTTTGTTCTTGTAATTTAATCAACCAACGTAAGTCGTATGTGAAATTGTGATTCATAATAACAACGGCAGTGTTGTTGTTTACATGAGATAGTTGAATTACTTCAGGGGTTTGTGCTACTACCGACTTAGCTCCAGGAAAGTCAGTTAATTCTTTTGGGTCTTTTATAGAGGTAATTACATCAACTTCCCAGCCTAACTGAGTGGCTTGCGTACATAGTTTTACAGCGTCGTGTTCTCCGCCAATAATAAGTAAGCGAAATAGTGGCTGTAAAGTTTGTTTAAAAGTAGCTAACTGATCTGTTTTTTGAGTATCAAACTCTTTGTTGAAAGTAAATATTTGTTGATTGTTAAACTGAATTATAGAACCGAAATTTCCATGTGTTTCATCTTCTTTTAGAAAGAAAGATGTGATGTTATACGGTTTTCTTTTTTTGCTATTTTTAGAAAAAGCATCAATAAATTCAGTTGAAAGATAAAAGGGTTCTAAAAGAACATATAATATTCCCTCACAACCTAAACGGTAACGACCATCGTAGGTCACTATTTTTGGTTTGTTGTTTTCAAAAACAGATTGTGCTCTACGTTGTATTTCTTTTTCAACACAACCACCGCTAATAGCACCGATTATTCTTCCATCAGAAGAGAATAACATTCTAACTCCTGGTTTTCTGTAAGAAGAGCCGTCTAAATCTACAACTGTTGCTAACACATTTTGTATGCCTTGTTGTTGATTTATAGAGGCTTGTTGTATTATTTCTTTAAATTCGTGTGTCATTTCGTGTAAAAATACTCTTTTAAAAGTACGCTTTTTTATCACTTTATTAAAAATTAATACTGGTTAATAATTTATTATTTTAGCAAAAACCTTTTTCATGAACAGTTTGATACAAGAAACAGAGCAGTTTGTAATTGATTTATTAAATGAGAATTTAGATAAAAACTTTGTATATCATAATATCGCTCACACCCAACGGGTGGTTGAGAAGTCACTTGAATTAATTGAAGGAGAGAGTTTTTCAGAAGAGCAGCAACAAATTTTAACATTAGCAGCATGGTTTCATGATGTTGGATATACAGTTAATCTTGAAAATCATGAAGAGGAGAGTATAAAAATAGCAACAGAGTTTTTAAAGACTAAAGAAGCATCAGGAAGTGTTATTGATGAAGTGTCTAGGTTAATAGCTTCAACTAAAATGGGAGCAAAACCTCAAACAGAATTAGAAAAGGTTTTGAAGGATGCTGATTGTTCTCATGTAGGAAGTAAAAATTATGCAGATTTTAATGAATTATTACGTAAGGAAAGAGAACTAGTATGTAATAAAAAAATTAAAACTGTTGAATGGGATGATGCTAATCTTGAGTTTTTAACAATGCATCGTTTTTATACAAGCAAAGCGTCTAAGCTTTGGGAAAAACAAAAAAGTAAAAATATAGCTCAACTTTTAAAGAGAAAACAAAAAGAGGTACAAGAAACCGCTAAACTAAAACAGAAAAAAGAAGAGTTAGCATATAAAAAAAACAAGATTGAATTACCTGAGAGAGGTATTGAAACAATGTTTCGTGTGGCACTTCGTAATCATATTACGTTAAGCGATATTGCAGATACAAAGGCAAATATTCTGCTATCTGTAAACGCAATTATTATTTCGATGACATTGTCAACATTAATTCCAAAGTTGGATAACCCATCAAATCATTACTTAATAACCCCGACCATAATTTTTGTGCTTTTTACAGTAATATCAATTGTACTATCGATTTTAGCAACTAGACCAAACGTTACCGAAGGAAAGTTTACAAAAGAAGATGTGGCTAATAAAAAAGTAAACCTATTGTTCTTTGGAAACTTTCATCAAATGAAGTTGCCAGATTTTGAATGGGGAATGAGTGAGATGATGCAAGATCGTGATTATTTATATGGTTCACTTACCAAAGATTTATATTTCTTAGGATTGGTTTTAAATAGAAAATACAAATTATTACGAGTTACCTATACCGTTTTTATGATTGGTATTTTAGTAAGTGTAATAGCTTTTGCAATTGCATTTTATATGCAAGAACAAGCATCTAAAGTAGGAGATATAGTTTCAGTATTGTAATAGTAGTTTACTTAAATTCTTGGATAAGCTCATCAATGGTCATTGTTTTTTGGGTATTAAAGTTTTTGTGGTAAATGACTTCTACACGCAAAGCTTTTAATCCAGAAACACCTTGTAAATCTTCAATATCTAACTTTTCTACGTTACCTAGTAACTTTTTAGATTGTAAGTATTTAATGTACTTGTAATACTCTTCGGCATCTTTGTCTTGAGAATATACAATTGCTATTTTACCAGGGACTGTTAATCGTTCTTCAGTTCCTTTTATATGAGCCTTATCAATACGTTTCTTAATAATTTCGTAACGAATATTATAAGAACCATCAACGTCAAACTGTTTTTCATCCATTCTAAATTTTATAGCTAAAGGATTGCTATGAACTAAAATTAAAGAAGCTACTCTAAGTTTATGCTCCATTTTTTCAGCAGCTTTTAAAGCTATATTTTCCATTTCACACATCACCTGTAGTTGCCATAACCTAAGGTTGTATAAATATAAGTCGTCATATTTTTTTTCTTTTGTTAAAGATTGTCCTATGTACATATTATACTCAACACCATCTGTTTTGTAGCGTTCAAAATAATGAGGAAACATCTTTTGTGCTTCTTCTTGTCTAATATCTATAAAAGAAGCTAATTTATCGTTTAATAAAGTAACACTATCTTCGTAAGATTTTCTTTTCTCATACACAACCTGCAAATCAGGATCTAAACGATTAATATATGATTCTACTAAGGAGTTTAAGTTGTTGTTAACCAGTTTTATATGGTTAAAAACAGGATAAATTTCACGTTTTAAAAAATCTAAAATGGCTATTTCATCACCAGCTTTTAATCCTTTTTTAACTTCTAATAAATATTCTTCAACCCTAAATCGTAATTCTTTATAAATAGGAAGGGTTTCTATTTTGCATGCTTCCAATAATACAGAAATTGCTAAAGAGAGTTGAGTAGTTAAGTCTTCTTTAATAGCGGTGTTTCTGGCAATAGATGAACCTTTAATATCAGATTGACCATACAAAGGGTGTACATCAGAAAAAATAATATCCTCAATTTTAACGTTCTCCTTAATTTCATACGATTCTCTATGAAACCTTTCAGCGGCTTCATAAAAACGCCATTTTACAGTAGGATGAATAGATGTGTAATTTTCTTGAATTGTAGCCTCTAAGATATTTTTATGTTCTTCAGAGAAACGATCAACCGCAATTTTAAACAGTGGAATTAAGTCTTGTAATTTATTTTGATTAATAGAGTTTAGTTCAAAAGGTCTTGGAGAAGCAAACTCAATAATAGCTATACTGTTTTTTGTTGATGCTTGTATAGGAACCAAAATTATACTGCCAATATTTTTGTCTTTTAAACGTTGGTAAAGGTTTTTATTTTCAGCTTGATTTCCATACTTTTCTACATTAGAAATAGCAAGAGTTTCATTGTTTATAAAAAGTTTTTCTAAAGTGTAGTTACAAAAAATAGAATCACAAGAAGCATCTTTATCGTAATTTAATACTAAACTTTCTTCTTTATTTATATGTGAAGAAGAAAAGTTATTAGAATCTGTTTCAAAAATAGAAAATCCTAAAGATAAGTCTGGAATTCCAAAAAACCTTTGAAAGATGCCTTCTAAAGTATGAACTAAATTATCGTCTTTTTTTATAAGGCTAGTTCTTATTTCTGAAATAATTTCGTCGGTTGTAACATCAAATAAATTCATTATCCCAAATCCCTTAAAGATATAGGATTTAGGAGGGAATTTTTCTTTCCAAACATCAATGTCATCAAAATTATCGAGTAAAAACTTAATGTCTTCTTCCGTGATTTTAGGAGCATTTTCGGTTGGATAAATCTCCATAAAATCAGCATTAAAAGCCGCACGATATTTTTTTATAGTGTTAGTTGTTTTATCAGGAATATCAAAATAAAATGGACGCTTTATATCAATAGAATAGTTGTAAACATCGGTTAATATGATACTACAAGCATATTTATACATTAAGTCGTTTTCAAAACTTCGAACTTTTAACTCGTAGTCTTCTCCAGCGTTTTGTAAAATTTTTTCAAATCGAGTTGTAAACTTGAAAGAAGTAAATGTAAAAGGAATGCTTACCGCTTTAATTTCATTTTCTAACAATAATTCAGGAAATAAGGGCTCTAGTAACAATTCAATAGTATTTCTGTGTTTTTCTAATACAGATTCATCAGAAAAACCATCAATTAACTCAGGAGCTTTTTTTGCTTCTCTAACTATGTTAATAGAAGATTCATGGTAGGGGTGTTTTTCATACTCTTTAGCTGCATATTTTTGAAATAAAGCAACAATCTTCTCAAAACTTATTTTAAGTTTAAAAGGAAGCTCTAGATTTTGAATGTCTTTTGTTCGTCTTATGTTCATAGAGTAAAAAAATGAATCAATACAAATTTACAAAATTGTAAGTAATCAGTCGTTTTTATTACTACTCCCTTTCAAAAAATAGTAGTTCTTAGAATATTAAAAGCTAATTATATAGGCTTTATAAATAATGTTTTATAGTTTTTATAATGCCAAATAAGCAAATAAAGATTTCCTAATACCATAATTGAGGTTATTTTAGGTGTTCCTTGCATTTTTAAAGATAAAGAAATAAGAAAGATGTTTATAACTACTGATGTTTTTAGAAAGCTAAACCGTACTCTCGAACTTTTCCTTTTTTACCTAAACTATTAAACTTCCAACTAAACCCAAGCATAAAGTATTGTTGTAATACAGTACTTTCAGAGTCTTCTATATAGTTTGAAGTAGCTCTACGTTGAGCGTTGGTGTTTTGATTCAGTAAATCATACGCTTTTAAGCTAATAGTACCTTGATCTTTTAAGATAGAGTAGGCGAGAGTAGCATTCCAAAACCAAGCAGCTTTGTTAAACCCAATCACATTGGGATTATATGTATAACGAATGTCATTTCTCCATTCTAACTTTTTAGGAATATTTGTTTTAGTTCTTATATTAACAGAGTGTCTAGTGAAGTCTTGGTTTTGATTTTGGTTAACATCATACTTCGTGTTTGAAAAAGAAATACGATACTGTGTTTCTATAGAAGCCAGTTTATCCCATTCTAAAGTGATTCCAAAATTTGGGGTTAAGGAGGTTGTTTTAGCTCCTTCCTTTACGTTATTTAAAATATTAAAGTTTTTATTGGAACTAATGTTTCCGCCTGCTCTAAATTTAATACTAGCAATAGAGTCTAGCCTTACTTTTTTTGTATAACTACCACCACCCCATAAATCATAACCACCATCATTGTTTTCGTAAGAGGTTTTTCTAACTAAATCGTCGTCAATAGAGGTATTTGTTATTACTTGATTTTCATAAAGAGTACCACTTATATAAAACCAAAATCCAGTACGAGCCTGCCAGTTAAATTTGTTAAAGTTAATATATGCTCTGTGATTTTGAGCTGGTTTTAAATTTGGATTACCAGTAACAATATTAGAAGGATTGGTTACATCAGAAAAAGGTTGAATTTGGTTAATACTAGGTGCATTGTTATTTAAACGATAGTCAAAATAAACAGAAGCTTTAGAGTCAAATCTATATCTGAAACTAGCATCTAAATCCAAATTGTTATATTCTTTTTTTAAGCTTAACTCAGGACGTAATTTGTCATTGTTTTCTATGGTTCTATTTACAAAACCAGTCCCAAAATTTAATCGCCACTTTTTGGTTCTATATATCAGTTCTAACGATGGAGTCTTAGTGATGTCGTTGTATGTGAAATCAGAACTTAAATCAGTGTTAAAATTACTATATTGCTGTGTTGTTGAATTGAAATCAAAGGTGTTTTCTTTGTTTTTTCGTTCATCACGTTGGTAACGATATTTGGTGTCTAAAAAGAATTTTTTAGCAATTAAAGGAAAACGATAGGTTAAGTGTGTGGTGAGCCCCATTAAGTTGTTTTCAGTAGTACTCTTTTGATCTCTATTTTCGATATTAGGGTTGCTTCCAAAAGTTTCAATAGTAGATTTATTAATCTCTTCAGTATCTGCTTTATCTATACGATTGGTTACAGAGGCTTTAATAAACGAACCTTTAGCTCCTAATTTTTTAGTAATATCTAATCTATTTTGAAAATTGTTTGCTTCCGATTTAGAGTAAGCAGAACTCATGTAACTATTGGTAAGTGTATTGTCTTCATTTAAAGACTCTTCTTGTCTACGACTGCTTCCTTCTCTTTTATTAAATACAAAACTAGGTTTAATGTTGATTAAAAATGTAGAATCTATTTCAATGTCAAACTCTGTGTCAAAGCTATGGTTGTGATTTTCATCATCTGAAATAGTAGTTGAATTAGAAAAATATTTTCTATCGGGAAGCGTATATTCTCTGTTACTTTTTGATTCGTTGTTTGAAGTACTTCCAGAGTAAAAATAGTTGGCATTTACATCTAATCCCTTACCAAATTCATCAGCATACGTTGCTCCAGCAGTTTTTGATTTTATAATACCGCTACCACCTCCAAAACTTCTTCCATTAATATTAAAACCACCGTTTCCACCTATCCAAATGTTACCGCCTCCTCCAAACATTTTTTGAATTTCTCCAAAGCTAAACCCTGGAGAATTGATATTGTTAGTACTGGCTAATACACTAAATCGTTGATTGTTGTCAAATCGGTTAACCATTGCGGCACCTTCAAAGCGTTTATCGGTGCCTGTACCACCAGACACTCTACCAAACCAACCTTTATTATTTTCTTTTTTAATGGTTAGGTTGATGGTTTTATTGTTAGCGTCTCCTTTTTCACCAGTAAAAGCTTCTGATTTAGATTTAGTATCTGTAATTTGAATTTTTTCAATAATATCTTTTGTCAGGTTTTTAGTGGTAATGCTTGGGTCGTTTCCGAAGAAAGGTTTACCATTAACCAAAATTTTATTAACTTCTTTTCCGTTTACCATAATTTTACCATCTTCATCCACTTCAACACCAGGTAGTTTTTTTAAAAGATCTTCAACGTTAGCATCTTTTTTAGTTTTAAAAGATTTTACATTAAACTCTAAGGTGTCTTTTTTAACAGTGATTGGAGCTCGTGACTGAATAACTACTTCGCTAAGTAAGTTACTTTCCTCTTTTAATAAAATTGTACCTAAATCAAGGTTAGAAATTTTGTTTAGTTGTATTGATTTGGAGTAGCTATCCATTCCAACATAAGAAATAAAGAGTTTTACATCTTTGCTGAAAGATTTTCCTTCTAGAGAAAATTTTCCTTTGTCGTTAGAAATAGTATAGGTAACAATAGAACTGTCTTTAGCTTTTTCTAGATGAATTGTTGCTGCATCTATGGCAGTTTTATCTTTTTCAGAGTTAATCGTACCAGTTATTTTAAACTGATAAGATTGAGCAAAAATTGAACTGGTAAATAATAGGGCAAAAATAAAAAGTAGTTTTTTCATTGTTTATAGCAATATGATTTTCAAAGAGCTACAAATAAAGAGAAAAAACTACTTTCTAAAAGTTAAATATTGTTAAACTTACTTTTGTCTGAAATAAATACTAATTGGAACCCCGTTAAAGTTATAATGTTCGCGCAACTGATTTTCGATATAACGCTTATAAGGGTCTCTAATATACTGAGGTAAATTAGCAAAGAAAGCAAACTGAGGTGTATGCGTTGGTAATTGCATACAGTATTTTATTTTTATGAATTTACCCTTTGTTGCTGGAGGCGGATTATGTTCCATAATCTCTAACATAGTTTCGTTTAACTTACTTGTTTGAATACGACGTTTTCTATTTTCAAAAACTTCAACAGCAGTTTCAATAGCTTTAAAAATACGTTGTTTAGTTAATGCAGAAATAAATACGATTGGAACATCGGTAAAAGGAGCAATTGCTTGACGAACCTTGGCTTCAAAATCACGCATGGTATTGGTTTCTTTTTCAACTAAATCCCATTTGTTTACTAAAATAATAACTCCTTTTCGGTTTTTCTCTGCTAACCAAAATATTTTTTCGTCTTGTCCTTCAAAGTCACGAGTAGCATCAATTACTAATATAGCTACATCACAATGTTCAACTGCACGAACAGCTCTCATTACTGAGTAGAATTCTAAATCTTCTTTTACTTTCGATTTTTTTCTAATACCAGCTGTATCAACTAAATTGAATTCAAATCCAAAACGGTTATATTTTGTGTCGATAGAGTCTCGAGTAGTTCCTGCAATATTAGTAACAATGTTTCTGTCTTCACCAATTAGAGCATTGATAAACGATGATTTTCCTGCATTAGGTCGACCAACTACAGCAAAACGAGGTAATTCATTTTCCTTATCTTCATCTTCATCAGGTTTAGGGATTTCTAGTGCTATGGCATCTAATAATTCTCCTGTTCCACTTCCGTTGATAGAAGAGATAGTATAATAATTTCCTAAACCAAGGTTGTAAAACTCTACAGCATCGGCATCACGCATTGCGTTATCAACCTTATTAACTGCCATAAATAGCGGTTTTTCAACTTGACGTAAAATTTTAGCAACTTCAGCATCCATAGGTGTAATACCTTGCTCAACATCAACTACAAAAACAATAATATCAGCTTCGTCAATAGCCAACTGAACTTGTTTACGTATTTCTCCTTCAAAAATATCATCAGAACCAACAATATAACCACCTGTATCAATTACAGAAAATTCTTTCCCGTTCCATTCCGATTTTCCATAATGGCGGTCTCTTGTAACTCCGCTAACAGAATCAACAATGGCTTCACGACGTTTTACTAGTCGGTTAAATAAAGTGGATTTACCTACATTTGGTCTTCCTACAATCGCAATAATACTCATTTTGCAAAAAATTTGTGCAAAGATACAATATTAGTAGGTGATTTATGATGAATTTTAGATAGTATATAGTTTTTGCTATATTGTTGGCTTTTAATATGTTATTTTAATGGATGATAGATTGTACAATCAGATTTTTTTAAAACCTCGTTTTCAATTAGAATATGAAATAAGCTCTCAGGTTTTATTAGAAGAGGTAAAGAAGCACTTAAACGATGTTTCCAAGTATAAAATGAAGGTTGTAGATAATCATGTAGTGATTGATGTTCCGGAAAAAGAAGCTCATTTATGGTCACCTCAATTACATATAGAAATAGAAGAGGTATCAGATACTTCGTCAAAGATTAAAGGATTGTTTGGTCCAAAACCACAAGTTTGGACTTTTTTTATGTTTTTGCACTTTTTGGTAGGTACAGCTTTTGTAATTTTTGCCATTATAGCATATAGCAACTGGTCGTTAAAAAAAATAACAATGCTGCCAGTGGTGATGTTAGTTGTTTTACCCATTGTCTGGGTTACGTTATATTTGGTTGGTAGTTTAGGTAAATCAGCAGGAAAAAAACAAATGGATGAGTTGAAAGAATATACCAAACAATTGCTGCAAACAATTAAAAGAGATTAATCTTTGTATCCGAATCGTTTTAATTGACGGTCATTAGAACGCCAGTTTTTATTGATTTTTACATATAAGTCTAAAAAAACTTTTTTATTAAAGAATTGTTGTAAGTCTTTACGAGCCTCTGTTCCTACACGTTTAATGGCACTTCCTTTGTGCCCAATAATAATTCCTTTTTGGGTATCACGTTCTACCATGATTACAGAACGAATTTTAATAATATTGTCTTCTTCAACAAAACTTTCAGTTTCTACTTCTACTGAATAAGGAATTTCTTTTTTATAATGCTGAAGGATTTTTTCGCGAATTTTTTCGTTCACAAAAAAACGTTCAGGTTTATCTGTTAACTGATCTTTTGGATAAAAAGGAGGAGCATCAGGAAGTAGTTCAATGATTTTGTAAAAAACGGTATCTACATTGAATTTCTCTAAAGCAGAAATAACATATACGAACGAGTTAGGAACTTTCTTTTTCCAATACTCGATTTTAGCCTCAACTTCTTCTTGGTTGGATTTGTCAACTTTATTCAGTAGTAAAATTACTGGAATTTTACTATGAATAATTTTATTAAAGAAGGCTTCGTTTTTTAATTCCTTTTCACCCACCTCTACCATATAAATAAGTACATCGGCATCTTCAAAAGCAGATTTAACAAAATCCATCATAGATTCTTGTAACTCATAAGCAGGTTTTATAATCCCTGGAGTATCAGAAAAAACAATTTGATAATCCTCTTCATTAACAATACCTAAAATACGGTGCCTAGTAGTTTGTGCTTTCGAAGTAATGATTGATAGCTTTTCTCCAACTAGGGCGTTCATCAAGGTAGACTTTCCAACGTTTGGGTTTCCAATAATATTTACAAATCCTGCTTTATGTGTCATGATGCAAAGATAGGTTGTTTTATGTAAGAAGTATTTATTTTTTATAGACTTGTTATTTAGGTAAATATACTTATATGAAAAATAAATTCTTTTTATTTGGGTAGAACAAGAAAAAGAGTGTATATTTGCAACCGCAAATCGCGGGATAGAGCAGTAGGTAGCTCGTCGGGCTCATAACCCGAAGGTCACTGGTTCGAGTCCAGTTCCCGCTACTAGTAAAGAAAAGGCTTTCAATTTAATTGAAAGCCTTTTCTTGTAATAGATATAGAATCATAGTTTTTGATTACAAAGACTGTATGTATATTTTGTAATTAGAAATTCATTGTAGATATGTTTTAGTGCTTAAACATACTTCTTATGAATTTTATTTCAATACTAGAAAGCTTAAATATACCTGTATTTGTTCTCGTTTGGTTACATTCCTGTTGAATAATTGTATTAGTACTAGCATTGACTTTTCTTCTGTGGTTTGAGTATAATTTAGTCATAAATATCCTTTATCATATTTCAAAGAGACCTATTTTTATTCCAGAATTATAGTTTTTTGATGCTTTTTAGAGCTATGTTCCTTTACACTTAGATTGATGTCTTGTGTTTTCGGGTTAATGTTGTTTTTTATTTAGTTTGTTAGGGAGGAATCCCACCTATAGAATCAAAGTAAGAATTATTAGCTTTTTATTTGGATAGAACAAAGAAAAAAACCTATCTTTGCAATCGCAAATCGCGGGATAGAGCAGTAGGTAGCTCGTCGGGCTCATAACCCGAAGGTCACTGGTTCGAGTCCAGTTCCCGCTACTAAGCTAAAGCTTGTTAAATCAACGGATTGTTTACCACAATCCGTTTTTTTATGTCTTTATCTTTCTTACTTTTACGTACCGTAAACGCTAGCGTAAACGTTTTTAATATGAAATTGAATTTTTCAGAGCCTAAAATATATACAGGTGGAGTACGAATTTCAGAGTGGTCGAAGTTGACAAAATCTGAAAAAGAAACTGCATTAAAAAAGGATTGGTTTGTATATTATTCTTACAGAAACCCTAAAACTCAAAAATTACAAAGGCAGCCACATATTAAGGCAGGAGTTAATAAATTAAAGACAAAGCAAGAACGAATCGCATTTTTACGAACAATGCAAAAAGCGTTGCTAGAGTTATTACAAGCAGGATTTAATCCATATATAGATAATTCAGGGCTAGAAGCTGAACTTTTCGGTGATGCTAGTAAAACGCAATCTTCAAATATTGCGCAAGCGCAAAAAACGCAAAATAGTTTTAATACCAATGAATTAGTAGAGAAATCAATATTAGAAGCTTTTGAAATAGGTTTGAAGTTGAAAGAAAAGTTAATGAATAAAAATTCATATACTAAATATAAAAGTAGAATCAAACGTTTTTCGAAATGGTTAAAAAAGAAAGGGTACGAAAAACAATCAATACTTACTATTGACAAGAAACTTATTATCGAGTATTTAAATGAAGTTTTACAAAGTTCAAGTGCAAGAAATAGGAATAATACCCGTACGGATATAGCTTCTTTATTCCAAATTTTAGAAGACAATGAACTTATCACAGAAAACTTTGTAAAAAAGATTAATGTATTAAAATCTACACCTACGAGAAATAAAACCTATTCACCAAAATTACAGGAAGATATTTATAGTTATTTAAAAGAAAATGACAAACACTTACTATTATTTATTCAATTTATATCGTATAATTTTTTACGTCCAATTGAAGTATGTAGGTTAAAAGTAGAAGATATAGATATTGAAGATAAAAAACTATATGTAAAAGCCAAAAATAGTCCTGTTAAAATTAAGATTATACCAGAAATTTTACTAGAACAATTACCAGATTTATCAAATAAAAAACCAAACTCTTTTTTATTTACTCAAAACACAATAGGAGGAGACTGGGATATTGAAGAAGAAAATAAAAGAGATCATTTTACCAAAAGGTTTAAAAATATAAAAAATCACTTTAAACTAGGTAAAGAGTATGGTTTGTATAGTTTTAGACATACTTTTATCACAAAACTATATAGAGAATTTCGTAAGACAAATTCTCCATTTGAAACTAAAAGTAAGTTAATGTTGATTACAGGTCATACAACAATTAGTGCATTAGAAAAATACTTAAGAGATATAGATGCTGAATTACCGAAAGATTATTCTTCTTTAATAAAATAATTGATGCTAGTCGATTTTAAAAGTGTCGAAAAGTAGTTTATCTTTACTTAACCTTGCGTAAAGTGGCGTAACCTAACGTAACTGATTTCACCTATTTGTAGAGTTGTTATTATTGCCTTTAACTCTGTTAAAGCAATAAAAGTATTGAACGCACAAGTAGTATATCAAGTAGCAAAAGCTCTTCCGAAAGAAGAGCAAAAATTGTTGTTTGAAATGCTACAAAAAGAATTTCGTTTGAATATGCATAAGGCAAGGAAACGTAATACCCCTGTCTTAACAAAAGAAGAAGCAACTCAATATTTATTAAAGAATGTTTTTAACAAGAAGTAATTTAAAATAAAGACTTATTGAAAAATTAAGTCTTTATTTTTTACTCATTTCAGAAAACGTTAAATTCAATAAAATTTAACGTTTTAGGATGCTAAAATTGATTAAAAATGAAGATAAATTGTGAAAATTGTGGTGAAGTATTTAAAAGAAAAAGAAGAAATCAAAAGTATTGTAGTTCAAGTTGTAAAACTATGGCTTGTTACAAAAGAAATAAATATGAGTATGTTTCAGGAGGGTATAAAAAGCCAACCAATAAATTAGGAGCAATTAAAGCCAAAACAGAAAAGCAGCTTTTAACTAACGAACTAAACTCAAAACTCGAGAACCAAATACAAAAAGAGGAAAAAATATTTGACACAAAAAGTATAACAAATACAGTTGCGAGTAATTTAATTTCAGAAACTGCTGTTTACGGTCTGAAAAAAATATTAAACCCTAATTCTTTGCCTGCTACGAAAGGGGATATAGAAAAAGTGTTATTACAAATTCAAGAAACGCAAAGGATATTAATTGAAATGAAGTTTAAAGATAAATTTAATTTTTAAGTAGCTTTATATTCTTTAAATATAATAAGGAATATTTTTTTAAAGTTCTTTTTTGATTATCAGAAATAAAACTATTCAATTGTGTTGAATTATATAGTTTTAAGAGACGCAACAAAAACGCAAAAAAAGAGCAATAACTAATTCTTGTGATAATAATGGCACTACTATACACAATATTTAATATATAATTAATGAACATAGTTTACAGTAAAAAGAAACAAAATAAAATCTTATTTTTGTTTTTATGGATATAAAATTGACAGAACAAGAAAAGATAAAAATCTTAAATTCCGATGATATTTACGGAATTATGCAACGCATTTTATTAAGAGATAATAAAATAGACCAAAATCGTGAGCATTTTTGGGTTATTGGTTTAGCAAATAACAACCGTATTCTTTTTATTGAACTAATAAGTTTAGGAACTGTCAATGCAACCTTGGTAGAGCCTATGGAGGTATTTAGCTTTGCGCTACAAAAGAGAGCTGTAAAAATAATATTATGTCATAACCATCCAAGTGGTGAATTAACTCCGTCAGACAATGACAAAAACCTAACAGATAGGTTGATACAAGTTGGTATTATAGTAAATACCCATGTAATAGACCATTTAATTATTTCTGATAAAAGTTATTTGAGTTTTGCTGATAATGGTCTTTTGCAGGAGCTGGCAAAAAGCACTAAATATGTTCCTAAATATGTGTTAGAACAGCGTTTAAAAAAGGAGGCATCTGAAATAGCAAAACGTAGTGAGAAAATAGAAATAGCTAAAAATTTAAAAAGAAAAGGTCTTGATATAATTACTATTGCAGATGCTACAGGCTTAACGGAAGAAGAAGTGAAGAAGTTGCGTGTAAAAAGGTCTTAAAAGCATACATATTTTAACGAACAAATTCTAATCAAAAGGCAACAAAATTAATTCGTTAATACTCTTATTTTTCCTGATAGAACTACTCAAGTACTCAAAAATTGAATTAAAGAAGCAAAAAGACAAGTACTACTTAGTAACTTGTTAAGTACACAATATTATTTATGTACGCACAAATTTCGTACAAATATGATTAGTTGCCCTTAAAATACAATGTCTTATAGCAAATAGCTTAAAAGTCAGAAAACTATCTGCTTATTTTTCTAAATGTTTTTATATATTTAGGGTCAAAAATTGTTAACCCTTCAAAAATATATCTATGAACATAAAAGCGAAGCTCTTTGTATGTGGAGAGGAGCGAGAATTAATCTCTACCAGTTTAAATTACATTCGACTTACTGACTGGAACGGCAAACCTACATCAGCCCTAATGGGAGGTGCTTTTACCGTTACTTTTAAACCAGAAATGTACGATGATACCTTTATTGAATGGATTATAGCCGATAGAAAGGACAATAAAAAAATACGTCATCCTTTTAATCTTTATTTATTAAGGGATGGGAAAGTAGTTTTTTATGAAGATGATTTTGATGGTGTAGAGCTATTCCAATACAACTTTCAAGATGGTGTGCTTATAAACTACCATGAGGTTTTTGATAATCAAAAAGGTATGCAGGTTACCTTAACTATATCGCCTGCAATGCAAGACTATCGTTTTTTTAACAATAGTACCGATTGGCGTAGAAAAAGTCGAACTCGTTATATAAAACCATGGCAAGAGAGTTTTATACCACCTATAGAAGAAACACCTTATAAAGCGAAAGAAGATACAACACCTCGTGTTGTAAAAGTAAACTGGATTAATAAGAGCAATGAAATTGTAAATAACAGTCATTACGAAGAAAACTTGGGTCTTGAAATAGATTTAAATAATCCTAATGGAGGAAAGGTAAAAATTAGTATTGCAAAAAAAGATAATACCAATTTTGATAATAATACTAAAGAAATAGTTTTAGAAGAACATGTTACTGGTAATAAAGTAACTATAACCGACTTTAAAATAAAGAAAGAGTGGGAAGATTTTAAAAATGTAGAGATAGATGAACTGGTTGCTACTGCAACCTATTTTAATAGTACTAAAGAAAGTACACAATTAAAGATAGAACCAAAACCTAAAATATTAGTAAGCTTTAGACCAAATGATAATTGGAAAGGAGAGTTTGGATTTGATTGGATTAGAAAAAATGATACTAGTTTATTTAGAGATACTAAATTTGAAGATATTATATCTAAACAATATAAGGATAGTGCACACACTATTTTAGAGAAAAATCCAAACCAATACAAGGGATATTTTAAAAAAGACCCCAATCAGTTTAAAAAATTAAAAGAGAAAAATTATGGTTCTGTCAAAGTACCATGGAAGAAGGTTACTGATGCTAGTGGTAAGCAAGTTGACTATACACACTATACAGAATGGATGAGTTTAAAAAAAGGTAATGAAGCCAAGGTTAAAATTCATATAGATGTTACCGAAAAAGGAGATTATTTGCTATTTGAAGACAATGAACATTTTACCATTACACCTAAAAAAGTAGATATTAAAAATAAAGGCGGAAAGAAAAAACTAAGCGATATTGTTACCATAAAATGCGATAAGGAGTTTACAACCAGCCAAGAAATAATTATAAAAGCGTATAAAGAAAACCAGCAAGAGGGTGTTGTGGCAGGTAAAATTAATGTATGGGAGAACGATGCGTCTAAACACAAACAGAAAAAAGTAGTATTTGTACAAATTAAAACCCCAGAAGTTGTTATAAATAAGGGAGAAAGAAAAAGTAACGCATCATTGGAAAAAACAAGAATTAATAAGTATTTAGAACAAGCCTATATACAATTACACCCAGATTCAGTAATTGTTAGTTTAGATTTAACAACTGATGCTGATTTTTCTAGATTTGTTAAAAATAATAAAATTCAAAAAGTAAGTACTCCTGTAGCTGCAATACCAGCAACTGCTACCACTTCTGCTAAACCTGCAATTCCTAGAGAAAGTATTGTTAGTTATTTAAAAAAGAAACTAAAAAGTATAGATGCCAAATATGACAGTCCAGACTTTTTTAAAGCTTTTTATTTTGCTGAGCATGGTTACCACCCTAATGGTAATTTAAGTGGTTTTTCTGCTCCAAATGCAGATTATGTAGTGGTGTTTAAATCGGCTAACGACCAAACAGCAGCACATGAGTTTTTACATTCATTAAATTTAGCGCATACTTTCACGAATATAGAAGCTTCTGCTAATGCAGAATTTACCTATCAATATAGTAAAACAGATAACCTGTTAGACTATTCACACCATAATCCAAGAAATAACAATAATCGTTGTAGCCTATTTCATTGGCAATGGATAAAAGCCAATAATTCAATTTAAAAAATGAAAAAACTCGTATTTATATTTTCAATATTAAGCCTCACTAGCTGTATAGCTCAAAAAACTTTTAAAATGGAACAAGAAATTATCATACCTGAAATAACTAAAAAGTCAGAA
The DNA here is from genome assembly GCF_033978845.1 of Tenacibaculum sp. 1B UA. NCBI lineage: Bacteria > Pseudomonadati > Bacteroidota > Flavobacteriia > Flavobacteriales > Flavobacteriaceae > Tenacibaculum > Tenacibaculum sp. 1B UA. The sequence continues at coordinate 11,823 of NZ_JAKVUA010000022.1, read as the reverse complement.
ACTTTCAATATAAATCTTTTTAATAGAGAATTAGATAGTATTTCAGGTAAAAGAATTATTGTAACTAAAAAAGAATACTTAGAAGAAGAATCTCAAAGTTATGGTTACATACGTAGAATTTATTTAAATAACTCTTATTTTATGGTTTCTAAAAAATACTTTGAAAATGGAAATATTAAACAAAAAGGGATTTCATTTAATAATGGTTACCCTATAGGTTTTATTTATAAGTTTAACAAAAAAGGAAAACTAATTAATGAAATTAATACCGATGAAGGCTATGATTTTGGTTGGTTAGATATTATAAAATATTGCCATAAAAACGATATTCAGTTAGAAAAGGGTTATCCTAAACGAGGTGGTATTAAAACCGAAATTTACAAGAATGAAGAAGAAGGTAAAAAGGTTTGGATAATAAGCTATTACAAACCTAAAACAGATGAGTATATGGAAGTTACACTTGATGGAAAAACAGGAAAAGAAGTTAAGCGAAGAGATTTAGAGTTTATAGGCAATTAAGTAATATGTTTTCTGCTATCAACTGAGTCTTATTTTGAATTTTCACATTCATTAAATTTAGTGCATACTTTTACAAATAGTATTTCTACTAATGCAGAATTTACCTATCAATATAGTAAAACAGATAATCTGTTAGACTATTCACATCATAATCCAAGAAATAACAATAATCGTTGTAGCCTATTTCATTGGCAATGGATTAAAGCTAATAATTCTATTTAAAAATGAAAAAACTCGTATTTATATTTATAATACTAAGCTTCACTAGCTGTATAGCTCAAAAAAACTTAAAAATGGAACAAGAAATTATTATACCAGAAATAACTAAAGAGTTTGAAACTTTTGATATTAAAGAATTTAATACCAAAAAACTAAATGAAGAAGTTCGTAAAAAAGAAGATGATAAATTAATAATTCTTCTTGATTATTCAAATGGTTATAGTAAATCAGTGTATTATGACAAAAGCGCATTTAGTGTGGTGAATAATTACTACTTAAATGGTAATATTGAAATTAAAGGGGTTCGATTTAATAATGGTTCAGAATATGGAACATGGTATCATTACGATGAAAAAGGAAATTTAACTGAAGAAGAAAATATAGATGAAGGTTACGATTTTGGTTGGTTAGATGTTATAAAATATTGCCATAAAAAAGATATTCAATTAGAAAAGGGGTATCCTAAACGAGGTGGTATTAAAACTGAAATTTACAAGAATGAAGAAGAAGGTAAAAAGGTATGGACAATAAGCTATTACAAGCCTAAAACAGATGAGTATATAGAAGTTACACTTGATGGAAACACAGGAAAAGAAATTAAACGAAGAGATTTAGAGTTTATAGGTAATTAAGCAATATTAATAGTAAAAATTATTGCAATGAAGATAAAATGTAATACTTTAATGTATCCTTTATTAGGATTTTAAGCTAAAATATAATGTGTCTCTATGAAAAAGAATATAGATAAAACTATAGAAAGAATACTTGAGCCAACGATAATGGTAAATGTAAAAGGGTTGGATAAGTCTAAACCAAAATATGACTTTCATATCCTAAATACTTTGCGAAATTGTATATGGAATAGTATTTCTATGAATATTTTAAACCCATCGTATTGTATAAAGAACAAAGTAGGTAATATTATACATTTTAATGATGAATTAGAGATAGAATTATATAAAGGTATCAATGAAGTTGTAGAAACTACAAAACATCTTAATATATCAGTTCCAAATCCATATACTGTAAGTATGTTTGAATACTTTTATCAGGAAGGTAGTAATAATGATACGACACTTTATTATTTAGCTAATGAAAATATAGGAACAAGCAAACAGAGCATCTGTAGAGGTTCTATTGTATTGTATGTGCCTATAAGCGAATTGACACAAGAAGATTATTATGATTTTATAGGAAAAGACTCAAAAGATATTAAACGACACTACATTACAGAAAAAGAAAAAGTTTTTTTAATCTTACATAGTTATAATAAAAAAAGAAAAAAGTTTGGAAGATTCAACAGCTTATTTTTGGTAGTATCCTACCAAGTGTGTAAAGTTAAAAAATATCGAGGGTTAAATTATTTATAGTTTAATCCTGTTTTTTTTATATACGACATAACTTTCCCTTTTTGATTAACTTTGTCTATTAGTGTTTTGGTTGTTCTATTGTCTTATCCGCTGTAATTACCGTTATAAATTGTTCCATTTCGTTGTTTTTTAAATTTCATTCTTAACTCGTTCCCATTCTCGTTTTAAAATCTTTTGACTAATAGATATAATTTCCCTGTGTTTTTCCCAAAAGAGCATTTCATTCTCTAAACCACCTCTGTAAAGACTCGTAGTCAATTCGCTTATTGATTCGACAAGTTTTGTGTGGTCATCTTCTAATGGATTTATTAATAGTTTTATTTTGTGTTCCAATTCGGTAATTCTGTAGTATTCCGAGTCTTTCCTGCCTTCAGTTCCTGCAACCATATAATGAACAGATTTTGAAGTCAACTCAATAAGTGTGTTTCTCAAATCATTTATCCATTCTTGTCTAATTGGCGAAATGAGATTTTTGGTAGCAATTTTTGAATTTGTTTCTAATGTTTTTCTTGTAACATAAATTGAAATTAGTGGTCCAAAAAAAACAGCTATTCCCGCAATTATTAGAGAAAGGATTGGGATTAATTCGTTAGAGTTGCTCAATTCGTTCCGTTTTTAATTATTCCGATTTACTAAAAATCAATTCAATTTTTTCGTTATTCGACTGCTTTCTTAAATAATATAAGCAAGGTTTTAAAAAATCAATTTCTTTTAGATGCTGATGATGTTCTAATAAGGAAAGTGCTTCATAAATCTCACTTTCCCCAACTTCGGTTTTGTTTTCAGAATCCAATTTGTTGTCGAAGAACTTTTCTAAACTTAAAAGACGATAAATTACATCTAAATTTATGTCAGCTGAGTCTCTAAAAAATGATGCTATAAGGTTCTTATTATGATATGCTTTTATATGATGTGTCATTTAATTTCTTTTTTCTCCATAACAGTGAGTACAATGTCTAGTCCTGAAATACGGCTACAGGTTAAAATTGAATTTCAGCTTATATCTAATCTATTTATTTTGTTTCGATTAAGCGATTAAATCGCTATTTTTATATATGTCTTGTTGTACACTGGCTTTTTTCGTTCAGCTTTGTTTTCAGCGTTGGCAAAGACATATTCTTTTGCAATTTTTGGCTTGTGTGGACTTTAGCGAATTGCAAATGTGTATGACTTTAAGCGTTGACATTTTCCTCATTTGTTTTTTCTTTTAATTTCTCTTCTGCGATTTCCATTGCAAAAGTGAAAAATAGTTTTACAGCTTTGGTAAACTTAAATTTGTTGCCATCCAAAACAATTAAATTTTTGCCACGCCAAGTTTTTAAAAACTTTTCAAATTCGGAAACAGTAGTTTTTTCCAATATTTCCCATTTACTTGATTGTCTTAATAGCTCCTCTGTTTCGTTTATGTCAAATGATCCTAATTCAATTTTATCTCTAAAGTTTTTTCCTGAATAATCAAGTTCTCTTGACAGAATTGCTAAAAACAACGTAAAATCTCTAGTTCTTTTTTCGTTCACTTCATCGGAAGATAAATAGGCAAACTCCGCTTCTATGTTCAGGATATAGTTAAACAATTTCATAAAAAATTCAGAATAGTCATCTTCTAACTCTTGAATTTTATAAAACAAAGGACTTGGTGAAGTAATGAACTTACCATCTAATAATTCACTTACTATTTTATTATGCTCACTTGGGTATTCTCTCATATACTTTCACTTTAGGTATCTTAATTGAAGCATCTTTTAAATCAATTATTTTTCTCTCGTCAGTTTTGTATTCTGCCACTAAATCATCTTCTAACAAAAGGTTAGTTAGAGAGAAAAATTTAGATAAAGTGATTTCATCTGTGTGCTTTTTTAAAGCATTAAAGCACCACAAATAAAAATCGTCAACTTTATCTTCATTTAGTAGCTGTTCTTTAAAATATGTAGAATCAGGAAGCCATTCTATCTCTTCAATTTGTTCTTCATAATATACATCAGAAGTTTTGTAATTAAATTGGTCAACAAAAAATTCTGCTTCGCTATGAAATTCTTTGAAAAGGGCACTTCCTTTAGTCTTTTTAATAGGACTAGGAATAGGAACAACATAGCTTTCAGGGTAATCTACATTTTCTACAAAATGATAAAATCCACTTAAAATAATTGAATCACTTTTGATTCTATCTAGCAAAGGTCTTAATTCTCTTGTTAGTTTTTGTAAGTTCTGGTCTAATTCAGCACGAGCATAAACAACGGCTCCATATAGTTTTTTATATTCTCTTTTAAGTTTAAAACTGCTTACTATATACTGTTTTTCGCTTGTGTATTTTTGAATTTCAACTAAAGCAGAATAGAAGGATTCTGGATGCCCTTTTTCTAGAATTTTATTTAACGGCTCGATATACTCATCAATCCAAAAAACTGCTTTTTCTAACCGTTTTGATAAATCTGAATATTCATTTGCATTGACTTTTAAAGATTCTGTATCACTTAAAAGTCTTTGAGTTTGTCTATGAATATCGTTTAAGAAAACATCTATTACGTTTATAATGTTTTGAATTAAAATAGTTGTCTTGCTTGTTTTAGTCTCTATCTTTAAAGCCGAAAATAATTCAAAAATAGTTTTATACCTTTCTTTTAAAGTTTGTGGTAAATCAAGCGTAAAATCATCAAAAAGAAACTGCAAGAAATCTGCGTAACTTCTGCTTATTTTAAAATCTTTAGTTGGTAACTGTCTGCAAAACTTGACATCTATTAGTTTAGATAAAGATATTTTTGGTTCATTACTAATGTTGTATTCTTCAATTAACTTTTCTAAAATGTCAATATCGATAATAAAGTCAGGTTTGCTATAATTAAATGCATCTTGCACAAACTCGTAATGATTTTGCAAAAACTTAAGTATGTATTTTCCTGATAATTTAATCATTTTGAAATTTTACGAATAGTGCTTGTTGCTCTAAAAAGCGTCTAGTTTTATAAATATCTGTTCTAATCTTTATAACATTTTCATCAACGGATTCTTTTACTTTTTTAGTTGGGTTTTGTTCTCTTCCTTGTTTAGTTCTAATAGTTCTAGAGTACATTTTAAATAGTTCTTCATAGTTTGATGGAACGAACAGTTTTGCATTAGGAAACACTTTTTTAACCATTAAGTAATTTTGTAAACCTTTAAAATCATAATCAGGGAAAATCAATACGTTTTTTTGGGAAGCCTACATTTTTTGGGAAGCCTACAAAAAGGGGAAGCCTACAATTGTATTATACTCTCCAAGAATATGGTCAAGATAAAGAAATGACAGAGCTTGATGTCTTTTTGTGTCCGAATTCATATTTCTTATGAAGACTCTGATATTTATTTTTCCTCTTTCTTTGTCCAATTCAGGTATAATTTCAATATCAGAACTCGGATATTCAATTCCGTCATAATTCAGTCCAATTTCGTCTGTTGCCTGTCTGAATTTTTTGATTATCCAATTGTTTAATTCAGGTTTTGAGTCATATAGTTTTTCGGTTGGTAAAACACCTTCAGGCATTCCATCTGGTGTTATTATTAAAACGACTTCATCTTTTTCAGTTAAGGTCATTTCTGGGAAAAGAACTGAATTGTATTTTTTCATTTCTCTTGTCAGTTGATTATATATTGTATAATCCTCTTGGTCAGAGTTTATGAAGTTTTCAAGTTCTACTTTATTTTTAGAAACCCAATTCCAAAATTTTTCTTCTTTCGATTGTCTGTTAAATAGTGAAAATCCCATTATTAAAATTATGATTGGTATTGAGATTAAAAATTTTTTCATTCGATTGCTGTTGAGTAATTTCAGCTTGTTGCCAACGGTTTTGTATAAGCGCAGTGGCGGATTATACTCACTTACTTTTCGATATGCAATATACTTAAATTAACACAAAATAGCGGTTCGAGTTTGCACTCAAACCGCTATTTTTTATATACGTCTTAAGTTAGCAATTCATTAAATTTAGAAATATAAATCAGAAAGAAAAAAGCGTAGAGTAAGGTTATGATATACGTTGAAACCTAGATTTCGTCAACATTGATAATCCCTACGCTTTTACTACTTCGAATTCGTTCAGTTCTATGAGACCAAGATCTCGTTTTCAAGTTGTTGAATTGTTGGTAGTGTTTTCTTTCCAATCCTTTTTTCTTATGAGTAAAAATAAACAATTTTTAGGAATCGATGTAAGTAAAGATGTTTTAGATGTATATGATTATCAAGGTAATTGGTATCAGTTTGAAAATGATGCATCAGGCTTTAAAGAGCTGTTGTTAATCACAAATGATTTAACTCATTGTATAATGGAAGCTACAGGATATTATCATGTACGATTAGCCTATTTTTTATTAGAAAAAGGAATTTTGGTATCGGTAGAAAACCCGTTGAAGGTAAAACGATTTATTCAAATGAATTTATCAAAAGTAAAGACAGATAAGAGTGATGCAAAGCAGTTATATAATTATGGCGTAAGTCAATCCCCATCTTTATGGAAAGGAGAGAGTAAGGAACAACAAGAATGTTTACAAATAGTACGTTTATTGGGAGTTTACACGAAACAATCTACTCAATTAAAGAATAAGCTTCATGGCGAATCTGTCTTAGGAAATCCATCAAAAGCTGTAGTTAATTCATTAAAAAGACAGCTAAAAAACATACAAAAAGAGATGTTTAAATTAGAGGAGTTGTTGTCAGAGAAGGTAAAAAAGAGCTACCAAAATGAAGTGACATTACTAAAGTCTATACCCGGAATAGGAAGCAAGACAGCACTGATGTTATTAGTTTTTACCGATGGGTTTAATCGTTTTACTTCAGCAAAAGAGCTGTGCAGTTACGCAGGTATTACTCCCACTATTAGAGAATCAGGAAGTAGTATAAAAGGACGCCCTCGAATAAGTAAAATGGGGAATCCAAAGCTTAGAAATTTATTATTTATGTGTAGCTTTAATGCTTGTAAATACAACAAAGCATGTAGAGAACTTTATGACCGAATAGTTGCTAAAGGTAAGAGTAAAAAACTAGTTTTAATAGCGGTATGTAATAAGCTACTAAAACAAGCTTTTGCTATTGTAAAAAGTGGTTTGCCTTATGACGCAAATTATAAAAGTACGTTGGTTTAAAAAAGTATAAAGTTAACTTGTTTTTTACCTCAGTTCTTTGTTGTGCATAGTGCTTTTCACGTTTTGCTTGGTTTTCCGATGTTTGTTATTTAGTTCTAAATTGAGCGTTGGCAAGACATATTCTTTTACAGTTTTGGTGGTGCGATGGCTTGAGCGACTGTAAATGTGTATGGCTTTCAGCGTTGGCAATTCCGATTACTTACTTAATTTCAAAATCCGAAATGCACCTTGTATTACCACTATAAAAACGATTGTTCCGATAATCAAATCAGGTTTGTTGGAATTTAGCCAATTCACTAAAATTCCTGCGATTATTACTCCCAAATTGATAATCACGTCATTGGAAGTAAAAATCATACTCGCTTTCATATGTGCCTCTTCTTTGCTCTTTGACTTTTGCAAAATGTAAAGACAAATTCCGTTTGCGATAAGTGCTAAAATCGAAACGATAATCATCGTTGAAAAATCGGGAAGTTTCTCGGCTCCAAAAAATCTTCTCAACACTTCCACAAATCCGATAATCGCAAGTGTTATCTGAAAATAGCCTGCAATTTTTGCAATCCGTTTTTTCTTAATCAACGTTCCGCCAACCGCAAACAAGCTAATTCCGTAAACAAAACTGTCGGCAAGCATATCCAAACTATCGGCAACCAATCCCATTGATTTCGAGATGAGCCCTGTGGTCATTTCGATAATGAAGAAGACAAAATTTATCGCCAGTACAATCCAAAGTAGCTTTTTTTGGTTGGTGTTTTCTACAAAATCTTTTTTGTTGGTTTCTTCGGTCGAGATTTTCTTTCCGCCTAATTTTAATTCGATAATTGACTTTTCAATTTGGTCGTTATGACCATCGTGAAAAATGGTCAATTTTCGGTTGGGAATGTCAAAATCGAGATTTTTGATTTCTTGGATTCCATCCAATTTCATTCGTATAAGATTTTCCTCGGAAGGACAATCCATCTTACTGATTTCAAATATCGTTTTGTTCATTTTAGTCGTCATCTTCGTTTCCAAAAGGTTTGATTATTACTCCAACGCTAAATATAAAACCGTCTGTTGGTGCATAAATTTCGGAAAATTCTGGATTGTCGTGTGGTGGCAAAACCAATGGCGAAAACCTGCTTTGTCTTCTGTCCGTAAAGTTTTCAAAATTCACAAACGTTGTTCCCCATTTAAAATTTCGCATTGCCACAAAACCCATTGTTATGAAGTCGGTTGTTTCTGTTCCATTAGACAAAAATTGTTTTCCTGTGTAAAACGTTTCGTAACCGATTCGCCATTTTTCAGATTCGTACATCAAAACACTTCCTGCGTTGTGTTTTGCAGTTAGCGGTTTTTGTGGATTTCCAGCCAAATAATTCAATTTTGTGTCAATGAGTGCATAATTCAAGAACCAACGAAAATCTTTATAGGTAAACTTGATGTTTGTTTCAGCACCTTTGCTCAAAATTTCATCTGTTGCATTCTCAAATTGGAAAAATCCATTATCAGTTGAATTTAACAGTAATGCATCATTAATCGCAGTTACATAAAACAGTTGATTAATAGAAAAACCAATGGTTTCAAATAAACGTGTTTGATAGTTGAAGTCAAGATTTACACCGTAAGAACGTTCCGCATTTAGTGAAGATTTATCAATACCAAGTACATTTTCAAAATTGATAAATTCCGCCTCTTCTGTAAAAATATCTGGAATTTTGTAACCTAAACCACCACCAATTCTGCTGGAAAATCCGCTATCGTTTTTGTATAGCAATGAAACTCGTGGAAGCGGGAAAAAGCCAAAATCGGTATTGTAATCTGTTCTGAATCCTGTTTCCAAAATCCAATTATCCGAAATGTCATAAATGTTATTTACAAATGCTCCATAAGTTATATCCGTTTGGTCGCGTTGCAAAGTTGCATTATCATTTTCATCAAAATCAGAAGTATATAGGTTTGCACCAAAAATCCAATCAGTTTTATTGGCTGACTTTTGATAGTTTATTTCCGTAAATGTATTGGTTTGTTTACCGTCAAATGTAAAATCGGGAATGGTCAGTTCTCTGTCGAAGAACGAGATACTATTTTTGATAGTTAATGAACTGACGGAATCTATTTGAGTTTCGTAAACCGCTTGACTGCTCAATCTTTTCGATACGTTTTCTTCGGTATATTGATGGACGCCATTTTCGCCACTTTCAATTTTTGTGATGTCGCCACCAATTCTGTCGTCATACGTTCCGTTTAAGCCAAACCAAAATGTTGTTTTTTCCGATGGATAATAAAAGAACTTTGGGTTGAATGAAATCGAAGTTGTTTTTGGCAAGTTACTAAAGTCATCATCTTCTGGGTCATACGCTTTTTGATAATGACCTGAACCATAAAGTGAAACACCAAATTTTTCATTCCGTTTGCTGTAAAACACATTTGCTGTACTTCCCAGAGCTTGGGTTTGTGTCAACATAATATCCAAAGCAGGTTCTTCGTCTGGTGTTTTGGAAACCATATTTATCAAACCTGCAATTGCACCACCACCATAAAGCGTTGATGAACTTCCTTTTATTATTTCAAATTGTTTTAAGTCTAATGGCGGAATTTGTAAAATACTCAAACCGCTGGAAAAACCGCCATAAAGTGGAAATCCATCTCTCAAAAGTTGTGTATAGCGTCCATCGAGACCTTGAATTCTAATGTTGGTATTTCCGCTACTTAACGAAGTTTGTTGCATCTGTATGCCTGTACTTTCCCGAAGTACCATTGAAATATTCGTTGGGTTCATTACTGCTTTTTCGCTTAATTCCTCCGCTCCGATAAATTCTATTCTCGTCGGTATTTTTCTAACAGTTCTTGTACTTCTTGAAGATTGTATGACTACTTCGTCAAGTTCATTTCCTCCCGATTCGAGCTTGAAATCGAACGCTGTTTTTGTTCCAACATCAATAGTAGTTTCTATGGTTTCAAAGCCTATGTAAGAAATTTTTATAATAGGGTTTCCGTTTGGGATTTCTGTGAACCTTGCAATTCCGTCAAAATCGGTTACTGCTCCTTTCTCTAATTCTTCAAAATAGACGGTCGCTCCCAATAGTGGTTCGTTAGTTTCTGCATCTCTAACAGAAATGGAAATATCACTCGTCTGTGCGAAAGATATAATTGATACGAATAAAAATAATGTGTTTAAAAATATGTTTTTCATCTGCTTATTCTGGTTTAAAAGAATAATGCAAATGTATTTAGGATTTACTGCAACTCGATTGCAAAGATTACTTGTTACAGTTATCGCATAGACCTTTTACGACCATATTTGCTTGTTGTAGTTTGAAGTTTTCGGGAAGTTGAATTTTGGGAATAGGAACATCAAAAAGGCAGAATGTTTTATCGCAGTTTGTGCAATAAAAATGATAGTGCAAATCCTTTGGGTCGCAGTTACAACCTTTGGCACAAACCGCATATTTGGTCATTCCAGAACCATCTTCAATGCTGTGGATAACTTTGTTTTCCTCAAATTTTTTCAGCGTTCTGAAAATCGAACTTCTGTCCGTATATGCCAATGCGTTTTCAATATCTTTCAACGATTGTGCTTTTTCTTGGCTCAAAAGATGACGTAAAACCACAGTTCTGACTGCGGTGTTTTTCACTTTTTTTATTTTTAGGATTTCTTCTTCGGTTTGCATTTTCCTAATGTATCATTTTTTTCGAGCGTTGGCGAAAAACAGCTCTTTTATTTTTTTAGCGTTGGTATTTCGCGTTGGCAAAAAAAATAAATGTGCTGTTTGTGCGGTTGGCTTTTTTAGTTCAAATGTTGAATTTTAGAACGATTTTTTGCATGTCTCGTCCTGAAATATGGCTACAGGTTAAAATTGAATTTACGCTGATAATTTATATACCATATTTGGTGTTTTATAATCTAAAGATAAGTGTAATCTTACTTCGTTGTATAAATTAATTGCATTTTTTGCAGCTCGTTTTGCGTGAGCCATGTTATCAAAGGTTTGATCGAGATAAAACTCATCTTTTAAGATGCCATTTACACGTTCTGCCATGGCATTTTCGTAACAATGATTTTCTTCGGTCATACTAATATTTATCTTTTTTCTTTTGAGTATTTGTGTGTAAACATTGCTACAATATTGTATTCCTCTATCCGAATGATGAATAAGTTGTTTAATTTATTTAGCTTGATAAATAGCTTTATTTAATGCTCTTACACAACCTTTTAATTCCAAGCTATCACTAAGGTCGTAACCAACAATTTTACGAGAGTGCATATCTGTTATTAAAGCCAAGTAACAAAAGCCTTTTATGGTTCTAATATAAGTTATGTCACTTACCCATACTTGGTTTGCTCTATTGATTTCTAAGTCCTTTATGATGTTATTATATTTATAAAAGCGATGATAAGAATTGGTTGTTCTAGCACTGGTTTTCTTTCTATGTGTCAGCATTTGGTGTTTTCTAAGTACTCTAAACAAAGTATCTCTACCAACTTTAATATTGGCTTTAGTAAAATCTACATTTAAAGATTTAGTAAGTTTTCGCACACCTTCTCTAGGAAGGGATTTGCGTCTTTTTCTAACAATTTGAATAATCTGTTGTTCTGTTTTTAAACGCTTATCAGCTCTAG
>NZ_JAKVUA010000021.1:0-55942 GCF_033978845.1 Tenacibaculum sp. 1B UA | reverse complement strand
ACTGCACCAACTTTATCAGCAGAACCAACCGATATTTCAGTAGACTGTGAAGCCATACCATCAGTACCAACAATCACAGCGACGGACAATTGTGATAGCGTAGTAGATGTAATTTTTACCGAAGTAAGCAATACAGTAGTAGACGGATGTGGAGAAATCGTACGTCAATGGGAATCAACTGACAACTGTGGTAATACAGTAAGTCATAGCCAAACAATTACCGTAGCAGATATAACTAAACCAGGTTTTACAGTTCCAGCTGACATCACAATATTTAAAGATGATACTTGTACTTATGATGCTAATGTTGGAATCACTGGAGATGTAATAGATGAATCTGATAATTGTGATACAAATTTAAGCGCTAGTTATACTGATATAGAATCAGTAGGTTCATGTGAAGGAGAAATAATTGTAACTAGAACTTGGTCTTTAACAGATAACTGTGGAAATACAACAGAAAAAGATCAAAGAATAACAGTTAAAGACAATATAGCTCCAGTTATAGATGAAACGAATAAAGATAATATAGATATAGAATGTGGAGTAGGAGATACAGAAACTACCTTACAAGATTGGTTAGACAGTAATGCAGGAGCAACAGCAACCGATAACTGTAGTAGTGTAACATGGACAAATAATTATGGAGATGACACTTCTGTAAAATGTGATGGAAGTTATATTATAGTAACCTTTACAGCTACAGATGTTTGTGGTAATTCAAGTATCACAACTGCAGGATATTTAATTAAAGATGAAACAGCACCGACAATAACTCAACAACCATCAGATAAAGCTGTAGAGTGTGATGGATCAGGAAACACAGCAGAGCTAAACGCTTGGTTAGCTAGTAATGGAGGAGCAACAGCAACAGATGATTGTAGCGTTGTATCATGGAGTAATAACTATACAGATTTAACATATATCTGTAGTTTTACAGGAGAAGTAGAAGTAATTTTTACAGCGAAAGACGCCTGTGGGAACCCTGTAGATACCAATAGTGCTAAATTTATTATAGAAGACACGCAAGCACCTGAATTTGTTGAGGAATTACCAGTTGATGTAACGGTAAGCTGTGATACAATTCCAGCAGCAATGGTATTAACCGCAACAGATAATTGTGATGCTTCTGTGACTGTGAATTATTCAGAAGAGTTTTCAGGACAAGATGACGAATGTGCATCAGAATATACAATCACAAGAACATGGACAGTACAAGATTGTGCAGGTAATACAACCTCGCATGCTCAAGAGGTAACCGTAGAAGATACTACCGCACCTGAATTTGTTGAGGAATTACCAGTGGATGTAACGGTAAGCTGTGATACAATTCCAGTAGCAATGGTATTAACCGCAACAGATAACTGTGATACTTCTGTAACAGTAAACTATTCAGAAGAGTTTGCAGGACAAGATGACGAATGTGCATCAGAATATACAATCACAAGAACATGGACTGTAGAAGACTGCGCAGGAAATACAACCTCACATACTCAAGAGGTAACCGTAGAAGATACTGCTGCACCTGAATTTGTTGAGGAATTGCCAGTGGATGTAACGGTAAGCTGTGATACAATTCCAGCAGCAATGGTATTAACCGCAACAGATAATTGTGATGCTTCTGTGACTGTGAATTATTCAGAAGAGTTTTCAGGACAAGATGACGAATGTGCATCAGAATATACAATCACAAGAACATGGACAGTACAAGATTGTGCAGGTAATACAACCTCGCATGCTCAAGAGGTAACCGTAGAAGATACTACCGCACCTGAATTTGTTGAGGAATTACCAGCAGATGTAACGGTAAGTTGTGATGCGATTCCAGCAGCAGCGGTATTAACCGCAACAGATAACTGTGATACTTCTGTGACTGTGAATTATTCAGAAGAGTTTTCAGGACAAGATGACGAATGTGCATCAGAATATACAATCACAAGAACATGGACAGTACAAGATTGTGCAGGTAATACAACCTCGCATACTCAAGAGGTAACTGTAGAAGATACTACCGCACCAGAATTTGTTGAGACTTTACCAACAAACACAACAGTAAGTTGTGATGCTATTCCAGCAGTAGCAGTACTAACAGCAACAGATAATTGTGATTCTGAAGTAATAGTTGTATATTCAGAAGAGCTTTCAGGCCAAGAAGAAGGATGTGCTTCAGAGTATATCATTACAAGAAAATGGGAAGTACAAGATTGTGCAGGTAATACAACCTCGCATACTCAAGTTATCACAATAGAAGATAATGAAGTGCCAACCTTGGTGTCAACATTAGAAGATATTACAGTAGAATGTGATACTGTTCCTGAAGTACCAACTTTAGAATTTACAGACAATTGTTCTTCAAATGTAACACAAACAAATTTTGAGGAAACAAGTACATTTGAAGGAAGCGATAGTGACTATACAATCACAAGAACTTGGACAGTAGCTGATGATTGTGGAAATACAGCAGAGTTTACACAATATATTACAGTAACTGTAAAAACATCAGTAACAGAAGTAGCAGATTCAAGATGTATTGATGATGGCGAAATTGACTTGAATGACTATTTAGCGAATCAAAGTGAAGATGGAACTTGGGAAGTAACTCAAGGAAGCGTAACAGTATCTGATGATGGAAGCTTTGACCCGTCGGGAGTAAATTTAGGAGATTATATATTTACGTATACATCAGCAAACAATGGCTGTTTAACATCGACAAAAGTTACGATTAATATAAACGATGATTGTATAGTATTACCATGTGGACAAGAAGATGTGGTAATTTCAAAAGCAGTAACCCCTAATGGAGATTCATGGAATGAATTTTTTGAAGTTACAGGAGTTGAATCCTGTGGATTTATAGCCAATGTAAAAATATTTAACCGTTGGGGAGCTAGAGTTTTTGAATCTAATAATTATGCAAATAATTGGAATGGAGTTTCAGATGGAGCTACGTTTGGATCAGCAGAAAGATTACCAGCTGGTACATATTACTACATTGTAATATTAGAAAATAGTGGGTTAAAACCATTTACAGGAGCAATTTACTTAGGAACCAAATAATATTATAGCTATGAACCAAAATTACAAGCTATTACAAGCAATTATTGTACTGTTTTTTGCAACAGTTTTAACAGTTCAATCACAACAGCTACCACAGTTTACTCAATATATGTATAATACAATTTCTATCAACCCTGCATATGCAGGAAGTAGAGAAGCATTGAGTATTGTTGGACTGCATAGAAGTCAGTGGGCAGGATTAGATAGAGCACCAGAAACACAAACCCTATCTATTCACTCACCTCTTAGAAATGATAAAATAGGATTAGGATTATCATTTATAAATGATCAATTAGGGTATGAAAATTTTACCTATTTATATGGAGACTTCTCATATACAATTCAACTTAATGACGATATAAAACTAGCCTTTGGACTTAAAGCAGGGTTTACTCAATACAATATTGATGATGCTTTAATAGCCTCCGAAGGGTCAGACCCAGGAATTTCAGGGATTCAAAATAGATGGGAACCTAATTTTGGGAGTGGTTTATTACTACACACAAATAAGTGGTATGTAGGGCTTTCTGCTCCAAGGTTATTGAATATAGATCATAATGATTTGGCTGTTAATGGAATTAATTACGGAATTATAGATAGGGTAAGTTATTACTTAACAGGAGGATATGTTTTTGATGTAAGTGATAATGTAAAATTTAAACCAGCGGCATTAATTAAAGCAACCAATGGAGCTCCAGTATCATATGACATAACAGCAAACTTCTTATTCAATGAAAAATTTTGGTTAGGAGGATCTTATAGAATCAATGAAAACACAGGGGCTTTAGGGGCTTTAGTAGATTTTCAAGTATCTCGTCAGTTCCGAATAGGTTACGCGTATGAGCATCCATTATCAGACATTAATCAATACTCAAATGGTACACATGAAATATTATTAATGTTTGAGCTATTTCCTAAGTCATATAGAACTAAATCTCCTAGATATTTTTAAAAGCATAGTTATGAAGACAAAAATTACACTGATACTACTTTTTTTATCATGCTTTGCATTTTCTCAAAGAAAAATAGCAAATAAATTCTATAAAGAATATGCGTATGTAAAAGCAGCCGAGTTTTATAAAAAAGCTATAAACGGAGGAGATGATGGGATAGATATGATAACAAGGTTGGCAGATTGTTATTATAATAACTCAAACTCCAAACAAGCAGCTTATTGGTATGGAGTTGCTTCAAACAGAAAAGAAAACTTAACTGATGATGCTATATATAAGTATGTACAGTCACTCAGAAGTATAGGAGAGTACAATAAAGCAGATAAATGGCTTCAAAAGCTATCTGACAAAGCATTAAAAGAAAAAAGTGTTGATTATAATAAGTTAAAAACACTTAATAAAGACTCTGTATTAGTAGCAAATTTAGAAATTAATACAAAAAATTCAGAGTTTGGAACGTATGTACATGGACAAAAACTATATTTTGCTTCGACAAGAAAAAAAGATGGCGAAATTTATGAATGGAATAACCAACCGTATTTAGACTTATATCAAGCCAAAATTACTAAAAATAATAAAGATGAAGATAGTATAGCAAGTGTTATTCCTATTGTATCTTCTAAAATTAATACGGGTTTTCATGAATCGAGTGTAGCAATAACTAAAGACGGGAAAACGTTATATTTTACAAGAAATAATTTAAACGAAAAGAAAAAACTAGAGTATAGTAAAAAAGGGACATCGCATTTAAAAATATTCAAGGCTACATTGGTTAATGGACAATGGGATAATATTGAAGAGTTACCGTTTAATGATAAAATGTATTCTAGCGGACATCCAGCATTGAGTCCCGATGAGAAAACATTATATTTTGTGTCTGATAGACCAGATAGTTATGGCTTAACTGATATTTACAAAGTAGCTATTTTACCTAATGGAGAGTATGGTGAATCAATAAATTTAGGAGATAAAGTAAATACAAAAGGAAGAGAGATGTTTCCTTTTGTAGCTAAAGATTATACCTTATACTTCTCTTCGGATGGTTATGCAAACTTAGGGTTATTAGATATTTTTAAATCTGACTTACTAAAAAACAATTCGTCAGAAGTTATAAATATAGGAGCTCCATTTAATAGTGGGTACGATGACTTTGCTTTCTTTTATAATGAAGATGGAAAAACAGGGTACTTTTCTTCAAACCGACCTGAAGGGAAAGGACAAGATGATGTATATAAGTTTAGAACGCTAAAATGCAAGCAATTTATCAAAGGAGTAACATATGATAAAAGAACTAAAGAAATATTACCCAATGCTTTAGTCGAATTGATTGACTCTGAAGGTAAAGTAATAAAAAGGTTTGTAACTCAAGAAGATGCCACCTACGTTTTTGAAGTAGAATGTGAGAAAAAATTTTCTTTAAGAGGAACAAAGTTAGATTATAAAGATGATTTTATCAATAATATTGAAACGACAGATGTAAGAGGTATAGAGATAGAACATGATTTATATCTAACACCATTAATTATAGGAAACGAAATAGTGATAGATCCTATATTTTTCGATTTCGATAAATGGAATATACGACCAGATGCTGCTTATGAATTAGAGCACATTGTACGAGTAATGAACAATCATCCAAAAATGATTATCAAGATTGAAGCTCATACCGATAGTAGGGGGAGCGATAGGTACAATGAGATTTTATCAGATAGAAGAGCTAAGTCTACCAGAGATTATATTTTTTCAAGAGGTATAGCTACCAATAGAATAGAAAATGCCATTGGTTATGGAGAAAAACAGTTAATGAACAAATGTTCTAATGGTGTTCCCTGTACAGATGAGGAACATCAAGAAAACAGACGATCAAAATTTATAATCGTCAATGATTATAAATAGTAATAAAAAGAAATTAGTCTCCCGTAGAGTAGTTTTCTTTAGTAGCCCCAATTCAATGCGCATATTGAGTTTGGGGCTTTAATTTACTTCACTATTTTTTTACAAAAATATTAGTGTAATACCACTTACCGTTGTCACTTTTTTCAGCTGTAATTTCAAAGTGAGTATAGTCACCTTCAATATTTTCTTTATGTCCGTTGCTTTTAATCCAAGCATCAACTACAGCTTCAGCAGTAGAATAGCCATAAGCTACATTTTCACCTACCTTAATAGCATTAGCGTTTTCAGTCAAATACTCTTTGCGTTGGTGAAAAAAGTCGTGAGAAATTTCTTCTTTTTTAATCATGTAATTTGTATGATTGTTTGTCTGCGACTTAATCGTTTGTAACTTGTTTAGTGAAGAAAAGCCATTATTAACTCTATAAGAATTAATAAGGTCTAAAACGTCCGCTTCTATCGGTTTCTCAATGATACTAGTTAACATTTCTGGGGTACTATCAGCTATCTCGGCTTCGTTAGAAGAACAAGATGTTATTATTAGTGCACAAAATAGCACCAATAACTTTTGGGGGTAGTTATTCATGATTATAGGGGTTAGGGGTTAATCAAAAACGTTGTAAATATATAATGAAAATTAAATACAAAACAAGTTAAATGCATGTATTTTAACAAAAAAGGTGTTTTTCCTGTGACTAGATTGCTTGTTTTATAAAGTCTTCATATTCATAAAAAAACAGTTCAAATTGTGTCATAGTTTCAACATAAAACTCATAACAGTCTCGCCAAGTGTCTTTATTATGAATACTAAACTTCTTATCGAAAGGGACATAAATTCTGTGAATAATCTTGTGATTATCTAGTTCAAAATTATTATCAAAAATAACTTCAGGTAAATATTCTGTTTCCAATATATTTTTCAAAGAAAGAAGTTGATCGTAAAGCAATTCATTGGCAATACTTTCTGGATGCTCGAAATCTAAACAAACTGAAGCTTTTTTTCTGTCTGCTTGAAATTTAAAAGCAAATCCTTTTATTTTAGTGTTGTATAACAACCATTTTCTTGGAAAAGACTTTCCAAAACTAGTCCAAAACTCCTTACGTAAGCGGGCAGATTCTTCTTTACTAAACACTATCCGTGAACTTTTGCTGTTCTACCTCTTTCTCGCATCATTTCAGCTTCAAAAGCTAATAAGTCTTCCCATTTTTTATCTACAATTTCACGATCCATATACTTTCTAGCATATCCTAAAAATAAGGTGTAGTGATTTGCTTCAGAAACCATTAAATCGATATAGAATTTTGATAATTCTTTATCTTCCATATTATCAGCAAAAACCTTAAAGCGTTCACAGCTGCGTGCTTCTATTAAAGCAGCAACTAACAGTCGGTGAATTAATGCTTCAGTTCTGTTTTTTGTATGCGGAAAGAATTTTTGTAATTTTAAAGCATAGTCGTTTTTAGTTGCTTGTCCTAAAACCATACCACGTTCAATCATTATGTTATGTACCATTCTAAAATGTTCCATTTCTTCAATAGCAATATCACTCATGTCTTTAACAAGTTCAGTTTCTTCAGAGTAATTGATGATAATTGACACAGCATTTGAAGCAGCTTTTTGTTCAGCAAAGGCATGATCTGTTAATAACTGTTCCAATCCATTTTTAGCAACTTCAACCCATGAAGTTTCAGTATCAAATTGTAATCCAAGCATAATGTATTATTCAGGCTGTAAAAGTAAAAAATATAAGTGCTAATTGTATCATAAATAGCTTAAAAATAGCTAGATTTGTTATTAAAAAAATCTCTTGAGAAAATTGCTTAAAAATATTGGCTTTAATTGCGAATACTAAATGAATTGCTACAAATTCTAAATAGATAATCTTTTAAAGATATTTTTAACTAGTTTTAGATAAAAAAGACAAAAACTTCTGTTGAAATGAAATTACAATTATTTAAAAAAGTGAAAAAAATTATTGGCGTTTTTACATTAATCTTTTTAATGTTTATCGCTAACTCCTGCAAAAAATCTGCTGTTACAGAAAGTAACGTTAATGAGTTTAGTGAGTACATTAGTGTTTTTCCAGATAAACTGATATCGGTAAGCCCTAATTTAAAGTTTGTGTTAAAAAATAAAGTCACAGCAAACTTTGATGCCACTGAAGTAATTACTACAAAACCGGCCATAAAAGGAGAAGTTGTTTTTAATGACAGCGAGTTAGTTTTTGTGCCTGCTGAAAAATTAAAAAGTAATCAAGAGTATTTAATAACACTTCATTTATCTAAGTTGTATGAAGATATAGAGGAAGATTTAGAGAACTTTACTATTAAAGTAAAAACTAAAGAATTATTATTCAACGTTTCCTTACAAGCTCCAAGTGTCTATAATAAAAAATTATATGCAATAGAAGGAGAGTTAATTGCCAGTGATATTATTGAAACGGAAAAAATAGCATCTTTAATAAGAGCTACATACAACGGGAAAGAAAAAGCTATAAAATTTAGTACTGTAGGTAAGGTAAGTTCTAAAGTTTACTTTAAAATAGACAGTATAGAACGCAATGAAGAAGACAAACAATTAAAGGTAGAGTGGACTGGAATGCCAATTCAGTCAGAGTCCAAAGGAAGTAGAGAGGTAACCATTACAGGAAAAAATAATTTTAAGATATTAAATGTTGAAGTTATTGATATAGATAAACAACATATTGAAATAAGCTTCTCAGATCCAATCCAAAAATCACAAAACTTAAAAGGACTTATTCAGTTTTTAAATACTCAAAAAAGAGCTTTTACATATAAGGTAAATAGTAATAAGGTAACGGTATACCCAAAATCATCATTTACACAAAAAGTTGATATAGAGATATTCAAAGGAATTAAGAGTGTGGATGGTTATACTTTAAAAGAAAACACAATTAAAACGGTTTATTTTGAAGAATTAAAGCCTGCGGTAAAGTTTATAAAGAGTGGATCAATACTTCCAAACTCTAATAACCTAAAAATAAATTTTAGTGCAGTTAACTTAAAAGCGGTTGATGCCACAATTTACAAAGTATACAAAGAAAATGTATTACAGTTTTTACAAAATAATAGTTTAAGTAATCAAGGAAATTTACGTTATGTAGGGCGTCCTGTAGCTAAATACACAGTAAACCTTAGTAATCAAGGATTAGATTTAAGTAAAGAAAACGCTTTTGCTATTGATTTAGCAGAAATAATAAAAGTGGAAAACGGAGCGATGTATAGAGTCGAGTTTTCATTCAATAAAGACTATTCAAATTATAAATGTACTGAAGAT
Organism: Tenacibaculum sp. 1B UA; assembly: GCF_033978845.1. Lineage (NCBI taxonomy): Bacteria > Pseudomonadati > Bacteroidota > Flavobacteriia > Flavobacteriales > Flavobacteriaceae > Tenacibaculum > Tenacibaculum sp. 1B UA. The sequence continues at coordinate 46,741 of NZ_JAKVUA010000021.1, read as the reverse complement.
GTTTCAACCAAAACCATCGTTTTCGGGAAAAAGAAGATAGATACCAAAAGCTATGATAATCCTAATTACTACGACGATTATTACTACGATTATAGTTGGAGAGATAGAGAGGATCCTTGCACAACGTCATACTATTACAACAAAGATATTAGTACAAATATTTTAGCTACGAATATTGGGGTTATAGTAAAAAAAGGAAATAACAACAAAACGTTAGTAGCTGTTACAAATATACTTACCACAGATGTTATAGAAGGAGCAAAAGTAACCTTATATAACCTACAAAAACAAGAAGTAGCTTCAGCTACAACTAATAAAGAAGGAATAGTGTCTTTTTCTGACGTAACAAATGCTTTTTTTGCAGTAGTTTCTAAAAATAATAATACTACTTATGTGAAATTGAAGGATGGAGAAGCACTGTCAATGAGTAAATTTGATGTTTCTGGGGTAAAATTACAAGAAGGAATTAAAGGATATATTTATGGAGAGCGTGGAGTTTGGAGACCAGGAGATCAACTGTTTTTAACTTTTGTTTTAAATGACAATGCAAACCCAATTCCAGAGGAACACCCAATAAAGTTTGAATTAATAAATCCGCAAGGAAAAATAATCGATAGAAAAGTACTTCCAAAAAAATCAAATAATGTATACACATACGCTCCTATAACAAACCCAGAAGCTATTACTGGTAATTGGAAGTTACGTGTAAGTGTTGGTGGAGCTGTTTTCAATAAAACATTAAAGATTGAAACCATAAAGCCGAACCGATTAAAGATAAAACTAGCTACAGATGCAGAGTTCATCAAAGCAAATTCAACTATTACAGGAGATGTAGAAGTAAAATGGTTACATGGAGCAATAGCAAGAGGATTAAAGTTAGATATCAACGGAAAATTCTCACAAACCAATACGGAGTTTTCAAAATTCAAAAGCTATAATTTTGATGATGTAACTCGTCGATTTGGAACAGAAGAGTTTAAAGTGCTAAAAGGAAGTTTAAGTAATGATGGAACTACTAAATTCTCGGTAAAACCTAAATTAGATAGTAAAGCTCCGGGAATGTTAAGAGCGAGTTTTATTACAAAAGTATATGAAAATGGAGGTGACTTTAGTACCGATGTGTTCTCTAACAAAGTGTCACCGTATACTTCGTATGCTGGATTACAAGATGCTGAAGAACCGCAATCTAAAAACTATTTATTTACAGATGAAAACTATACATTTAATGTAGCTTCAGTAAACGAAGAAGGAGTAGGAATAGCAAATACTTTAGAAGTAAATGTATATAAATTATCATGGCGTTGGTGGTGGAGTACTTCTGATAATGGATTGTCTAGTTATGATGGTACACGTTATCATGAACCATATAAGAAATTAAAAGTAACAACAAACGCGAATGGTAAAGGAACTTTTAAATTAAAGGTTGACGAAAATGATTGGGGACGTTATTTGATAAAAGTAAAAGACTTAAAAAGTAAGCATGTTACCTCAAATGTGATATATTTTGATTGGCCTTCTTGGTATGCTAAAAAGAAAGGAAATCAAGATAAAAGTAACGCTACGATGCTAATATTTACAACCGATAAAGAATCGTATGAAGTAGATGAAAAAGCAACTGTGAAGTTTCCGTCTTCAGAAGGAGGAAAAGCGTTTATTACCATAGAAAACGGAACAGAAGTACTAGACCATTTCTGGGTGCCAACACAAGCACAACAAACATCGTTTAGTTTTCCAGTAAAAGCTAGCTATACACCAAATGTATTTGTAAACATTTCATTGTTACAAAAACATAGTCAAACGGTAAATGATTTACCAATTCGTATGTACGGTTCAATACCAATGTTGGTACATAATCCAGCAACTAAATTAGAACCAAAAATTCAGTTAGCTGATGAGCTACGACCAGAATCTACGGCTACTATTCGAGTGAAAGAAGAAAAAGGTAGAGCAATGACCTATACCATTGCATTGGTAGATGAAGGTTTGTTAGACTTAACACGTTTTAAGACTCCAAACCCATGGGGAGTGTTCTATGCACGCCAATCTTTAGGTGTAAAAACTTGGGATATTTTTGATGACGTTATTGGTGCTTACGGTGGAAAAGTAAATCAGATTTTGAGTATTGGAGGAGATGAAGCAGAAGCAGGAAGTAAAAACCGAAAAGCGAATCGATTCAAACCAATGGTTACGTATTTAGGCCCTTTCGATTTAGAAAAAGGAGACAGTAAGGAACATAAAATTAAAATACCTAAATATGTAGGATCTGTTCGAGCTATGGTGGTAGCTACTGATACTAAAAAAGATGCGTACGGTAGTGATGAAAAAACAGCTTTTGTACGAAAACCAGTAATGATTTTAGCATCATTGCCTCGTAAAATAACACCACAAGAAACTGTTACCTTACCAGTTACTGTTTTTGCAATGAAACCAAACATTAAAAATGTAAAAGTTACAGTACAACCAAACGAAACATATACTATTGTAGGAGATAAAACGCAAACCGTTTCATTTAGTCAGCCAGATGAAAAAATGGCGTATTTTACCTTAAAAGTAAATGATTTTAAAGGAATTGGTAAAGTAAAAATAGACGCAAGTTCAGGAAGAGAAAAAGCATCTTACGAAGTAGAAATAGATGTGTTAAACCCAAATCCAGTAACTACTGAGGTAAAAGATGTCGTATTAAAATCGAATGAAGAAGGAGAAATCAGTTTTACAAGTTTTGGTACTAAAGGAACGAACGCAGCTACGTTAGAATTATCAACCTTACCACCAATGAACTTTACCAAGCGTTTGGGATACTTAATTCGTTATCCGCATGGGTGTGTAGAACAAACAACCTCTGGTGCTTTTCCACAGTTGTTTTTACCAGAATTATTTGAGTTATCAAAAGAAAAGATAGCTTCAACAGAAAGAAATATAAAAGCAGCAATTCAACGTTTATCAAATTTCCAATTATCTAATGGAGGATTGTCATACTGGCAAGGAAATAGTAGTGCTAATAGTTGGGGAACATCGTATGCAGGTCATTTCATGATAGAGGCTGAGAAGAAAGGATATGCACTACCTATTGGATTCAAATCAAAATGGATAGGGTATCAAAAACAACAAGCACGTAATTGGAGAAATAACTCACGTTATTACAACAATTCATTATCACAAGCATACCGATTGTATACCTTGAGTTTAGCTAATAGCCCTGATTTAGCTTCAATGAACCGTTTACGAGAATCAATGGGAGTTTCAGATGAGGCAAAAATGAGATTAGCAAGTGCGTATGCTTTAATAGGTAAAAAGGCTATAGCAACATCTATTTTAAAAGGAATTACTGGTTATACGTATACAAAACGATATTATTCAAACTATGGTTCTGAAACGCGAAATAAAGCAATGTCTTTAGAAACCTATATGTTATTGGATGATGAAACAAAATCAATAAAATTAGCAAAAGAAATAGCTGAAGATTTATCTAGTAATAATTGGATGAGTACGCAAACTACAGCCTATAGTTTGTTGGCAATGAGCCAATATGCTTTGAAAAATGGAGGTAGTGATGGAATTAATACAAGTTATGTATTAAATAAAGCTTCAGGAGAAGCAAGTACTTCAAAATCGTTGTTGACAAAAGATTTAATCGCAATTCAAAAAGAGAATTCATTAAAAATAACCAACAAAAACAGCGGTGTTTTATATGTACGTATACTAAACAAAGGAATTTTACCTGTAGGTGAAGAAAAAGTATTCCAAAAGAATTTAGAAACTTCTATTACCTATAAAACAAAAGATGGCACTCGTATTGCACCAGATAACTTATCACAAGGGACTAATTTTGTAGTAGAAGTTACAGTAAAGAACCCAACAAGTGAAACGATTGATAATGTAGCATTAACACAATATATTCCTTCAGGATGGGAAATTGTAAATACTCGTTTTACCGATTTTGGAAATAATACTACGTCTTCAAAAGTAGATTATACCGATATACGAGATGCAAGTATCAGTAACTACTTTACCTTAAAAAAGTACGAAACTAAAACATTTAGAGTATTACTAAATGCGTCGTATTTAGGAGAATATTATTTACCAGGAGTACAAGTTGAAGCAATGTATGATAATGATTATATAGCTCGTACTAAAGGTGAGTGGATTAAGGTGGTGAAGTAGTTTATAAATAATTAAATGAGATAAATAAAGCTTACTGATTTCAGTAAGCTTTATTTATTTCTAAAATACTTAATCTTTCCTTGTGTAAGACTACCTATCTTTGCCCATTAATATAAAATTCATAGATATAAAGGATTATGGTAAATACAGTTAAAACACAAGAAGATATTCTAGCAAAGCTAAATATCTATGAATTAAATGAAATGCAACAAAATGCCATTTCTACGATTGATAAAACAACCAATATAGTAATACTATCACCCACTGGAACTGGTAAAACATTAGGGTTTTTATTACCAACATTAAAGTTAATAGAGCCTAATAATAAAGAAGTTCAAGTTTTAATTTTAGTACCATCAAGAGAATTAGTGATTCAAATAGAACAGGTGATTCGTGAAATGGGAACAGGTTTAAAAGTGAATGCTGTATATGGTGGGCGTTCAATGGCAAAAGATAAAATAGAACTAAAGCATACACCCAGTATATTAATTGGTACGCCAGGTAGAATCTCTGACCATTTTGCTAACAATCGTTTTTCTAAAGAAAGTATTAAAACCTTAATTTTAGATGAGTTTGATAAATCGTTAGAAGTTGGTTTTGAGTACGAAATGCGCGGAATTATTAATCAATTACCAAATATTAATAAACGTATTTTAACTTCTGCAACTCAAGAAGCTGAAATTCCAGATTTTGTACGTTTGAACAATCCTACCGTATTAAACTATTTAACAGGTAAGAAATCAAAGAAATTAACATTAAAAACGGTTGTTTCACCATCAAAAAATAAAAATCAAACCTTAGTAGAACTATTACACCATATAGGGAATGAACAAGGAATTATTTTTTGTAATTTAAAAGACAGTATTGCTAATGTAAGCGAGTTTTTGACTAAAAACAAGATAGCACACAGTTGTTTCTCTGGAGGAATGGAACAAAGAGATCGAGAACGTTCTTTAATAAAGTTTAGAAACGGAACAAGTCAAGTATTGTTAGCGACTGATTTAGCTGCAAGAGGAATTGATATTCCAGAAATGAAATACATTATTCATTACGAATTACCTCAGAGAGTAGAAGAGTTTACGCATAGAAACGGACGAACAGCAAGAGTTAATGCCAAAGGAACTGCTTATGTTTTAAAATGGCAAAAAGAAAGCTTACCAGAATTTCTTAAAAACATACCCAATGCGGATATTTCTCAGAAACAAAAGTTAAAACTTGGTTATTGGGAGACGTTATTTATTTCTGGAGGAAGAAAAGATAAAATATCTAAAGGAGATATTGCAGGTTTATTCTTTAAGAAAGGAAATCTAACAAAAGAACAAGTAGGAGTTATTGAACTGAAACAAGATTGTGCTTTTATAGCAGTACCTGTAGTAGAAGCTAAGAAATTAGTAGAGAACTTAAACAATACACGTTTGAAGAATAAAAAAGTGCGTATTAGTATTGTGTAAAACAAAAGAGGTTTCTAATTTTTTAGAAACCTCTTTTGTTTTATAAATAGCAGCTGTTCTAAAATATTTTTAAAAAGTAAAATATTAGCGGCTATAAGAATGGAGGTTATTTTTCACTACTCAAAATCTCCTTAACAGCCGCTTGATATTTTTTAGGGTTTGTCGCTTTTTTAATTTTCTTATAAGTTTTGCGAGGATCAGAAAACGATTGAGAAAAATACTCCCAAAAGCCTAACATTTTCATTTTTATAGGTGTTGGCCCAGATAAGGCAGCATCATATTGCTGGTATATTTCATCATGAAACTCTCCAAATGTTTTCCATCTATCTTTTGTATATTCAGTAGTATTATCTTTAATCATTTGTGGTAAAAAAGGATCTGCAATTAAACCACGTCCAATCATAAAATGTGTAATACTAGGAAAACGTTCTTTTATAGCTTTAAAACCTGCTACTGTGGTAATATTACCATTATAATATAATTGATGTTTGGCAACGTCTATACATTTTTGAAAAGCATCTAAATCAACACCTCCTTTGTACAATTGTTTTCCAATTCTGGCGTGAATAGCTACATTTTTTAATGGATACTTATCTAAAATAGGAAAAGTGTGCAGTATTTCTTCACTGTTTTCATAACCCATTCTCATTTTCATCGATACTAGAATGTCAGTTTCGTTATGAGCGCGATGTAGTATTTCATCTATACGTGTAGGATTACAAATTAAACCAGAACCCATACCTGATTTTGTAACCATAGGGTAAGGACACCCTAAATTCCAATTTAACTCTTTATACCCTAAACTTTGTACATATTTGGCAACAAATAAAAACTCTTCAGCATCATTGGTTATAACTTGCGGAATAACCGTTAAAGTTGTGTTATTTTCAGGGAGTAAATCACGTTCATAACTCGATTTTATTTTAAATTTCCCATTTAATCGAATGTAAGGAGCATAATAAGTATCTATACCACCAAAATATTTTTGTTGGGCATTCCTAAAACGAAAATCGGTAAACCCTTGTAAAGGTGAAGAAAGTAAGGTAAAACTCATAGTGTAATTTGAGTTGCAAATATAACAGACTTATGGACTAAATGTTTGCTATAAACTTTATACTTTTGAGATATATAAGTTGTCTATGAAAATTGTTTTTAACTTTTTAAAACAGCATAAAATTAAAGTTATCATTATAAGTGTTTTTATGGTAGCTTATTATTTCTGTTTACCTAAAAATTTATTCGATAATCCAACATCAACAGTCGTAACATCAAAAAATAATGAATTGTTAGGAGCTGTAATTGCCAGTGATGGTCAGTGGCGATTTCCTGAATTAGATTCCGTTCCTAAAAAGTTTGAACATTGTATTTTACAATTTGAAGATGCTTATTTTTATAAGCACTTTGGATTCAATCCTATTTCAATAGGAAAAGCGATGGTAGAAAATATAAAAGCAAAAAGAGTTGTACGAGGAGGAAGCACATTGACACAGCAAGTAATTCGCTTATCAAGAAAGAATAAAAAACGTTCCTATTTTGAAAAGCTGCAAGAGTTAATACTAGCGACTCGATTAGAATTTCGTTATTCTAAAAAAGAAATTTTAAACCTCTATGCATCTCATGCCCCCTATGGAGGAAACGTTGTTGGGTTAGAAATGGCTTCGTGGCGTTACTTTGGATTAAAACCATATCAGTTATCATGGGCAGAAACGGCTACATTAGCGGTATTACCAAATGCCCCATCGTTGATTTATCCAGGGAAAAATCAACAAAAGCTAAAAAATAAAAGAAATAGGTTACTACAAAAGTTACACGAAGAAGGAATTATAGATCAAATTACGTATGATTTAGCGATTGAAGAAGAATTACCACAAAAACCATATCCATTACCTACGGTAGCACCACATTTTGTGCAAGAAGTAACTAAACAGTATAGAGGACAACGCGTAAAAAGCTCTATTGATATTCATTTACAAAGGCAAATAAATAATTTAGTAAAACAACACTACTTCCGTCAAAAACAAAATGAAGTCTACAACATGGCGGTCTTAGTATTAGATGTTAAAACAAGAAAAGTGCTGTCTTATGTAGGGAACTCTCCAACCGATAAAGCACATCAAAAAGATGTGAACAATATTATTGCTCCAAGAAGTACAGGAAGTACTTTAAAGCCTTTTTTATATGCACAAATGTTGCAATCGGGAGATTTACTTCCCAGTCAATTAGTCGCAGATGTACCAACAGAAATAGCAGGTTATTCTCCTAAGAATTTCAATTTAACTTTTGATGGAGCAGTTCCAGCAAATAAAGCACTAACACGTTCGTTGAACATTCCTTCAGTACGTATGTTACAGCGATACGGATTGGAAAAATTTCGAGAAGATATAAAAGCATATCATATTAAAGATATTAATAAATCAGCTGATTATTATGGACTTTCATTAATTTTAGGAGGTGCTGAAGCTAGTTTATGGGATTTATGTAAAACCTTTGCAGGATATGCAGGAATTGTAAATCACTATGAAGAATTAAAACATAAGTATTATCAAAAAGAATTTGTAGAACCTAGTTTTTTGTCTGATGGAATTCCAAATTTTGGAGAGATTCAGGAGGATTATACAACTTTAGATGCTGGAGCTACATTTTTAACGCTAAATACTTTAATTGAGGTAAATAGACCTTTTACAGATCAAGCTTGGAAGTACTATGATTCGTCCCAAAAAATAGCGTGGAAAACAGGGACAAGTTTTGGAAATAAAGATGCTTGGGCAGTAGGAGTTACTCCAAAATATGTTGTAGGGGTGTGGATAGGAAACTCTGATGGAGAAGGACGCCCTGATCTCACAGGAGTTGGAAGCGCAGCTCCACTAATGTTTAGTGTTTTTGATGTATTACCAAAATCTAATTGGTTTTTAGAACCCTATGAAGATTTAATTGAAGCAGTTATTTGTGAGAAAAGTGGATTTTTAGCCAAAACTATTTGTCCGTTAACAGTAACTAAAAGAGTTCAAAAAAGTGCAATGAAAGCTAAATCGTGTCCGTATCATCAAGAAGTAACAGTAGATGCATCTGAAAAATATAGAGTGAACTCAAACTGCGAATCAATTTCTAACATGGTAACAAAACCATGGTTTGTATTGCCACCATTAATGGCATATTATTATCAGCAAAATAATGCAGATTATAGATCACTTCCTAAGTTTAGGTCAGATTGTAACCAGTTGGAAAGTAATACAATGGATTTTGTTTTTCCTGCCAAATATACCTCGAAAATATCTTTAACAAGAGGAGAAAACAACAAGCTAAATCCTATAATTTTAAAGCTTACACACGCTAATGCAGAGGCAAAAGTGTATTGGTATTTAAACAAACAATTTATAGGAATAACAGAACAGTATCATGAGCAAGCAGTTATGCCAAAAAGCGGAACTCATATAATAAGGGTTATAGATGATTTTGGTAATGAGTTGAAGAGAGTTATTGAAATAAAAAATTAAATAAATATAAATACGGTTTAATTAAAAGCTGTATTTTTAGTTTTTTTAAATATAAAATATGTTAGAACTAGCAGGGATAATTATACTTGGAATTTTAGCACAATGGGTAGCTTGGAGGTTTAAAATCCCAGCAATTTTACCTTTAATCTTAATAGGATTACTTGTAGGGCCTATTGCAGCAGAGTTTTTTAATGATGATGGAAGTAAATGGATAGAGCCTGTTTGGGATGGTGAAAAAGGATTATTCCCCGGCGACGGGCTATATTATTTTGTATCACTATCTATTAGTATTATTCTATTTGAAGGAGGATTAACCTTACGACGTGGTGAAATAAAAAACATTGGCCCTGTTATTACAAAATTAATAACCTTAGGATCGGCAATTACCTTTTTTGGAGGTGCTATAATCGCTCATTATGTGTTTGGTTTAAGCTGGGAGTTATCGTTTTTATTTTCAGGATTAATAATCGTTACAGGACCTACGGTAATAACACCAATTCTTAGAAATATACCGCTTAAAAAAGATGTTTCGGCAGTTTTAAAATGGGAAGGAATATTAATAGACCCCATTGGAGCTTTAGTAGCGGTACTTGTTTTTGAATTTATAAGTGTAGGAGGAGGTGCAGGTTTTACAGGAACCGCTTTGTTAGAATTCTTAAAAATAATCCTTTTCGGAACCACTTTCGGGTTCACTTTTGCCCATGCTTTAATATTTGTAATCAACAAAAAATGGGTGCCTCATTATTTACTAAACGTGGTTTCTTTATCTACTGTTTTATTAGTATTTGTTGAATCAGAGTTGTTTGCTCATGAATCAGGATTACTAGCCGTTGTGGTAATGGGAATGGTACTGGGTAATAGTAAACTAAAGAATTTAAAAGAGATTTTATACTTCAAAGAATCATTAAGTGTCTTATTAATTTCTATTCTATTTATTTTACTATCAGCAAATATTGACTATAAAGAATTAACATTATTATACGAGTGGAAAACACTGCTTTTATTTGCTTTAATAGTGTTTGTAATACGTCCGTTAGCAGTATTTTTAAGTACATCAAAATCAAACTTAAAAACAAATGAAAAACTGTTTATTAGTTGGGTAGGACCAAGAGGTATTGTTGCGGCAGGTATTGCTTCTTTATTTGGAAGTAAATTGTTAAAACAAGGAGTTGAAGGAGCTGAGTATATAACACCTTTGGTATTTATGATAGTGTTAGGAACTGTTTTGTTAAACGCTACTACAGCAAGATTATTTGCTAAATTAGTTGGCGTGTTTTTAAAGCGTTCAAATGCAATAATGATTGTTGGGGCTTCAGATCTAGCTAGAATGATTGCTAAATACTTAAAACAAAATCAAAGAAGAGTAGTATTAATTGATTCTAATATTGAAAATGTAGAAAAAGCAAAGGAAGAAGGGTTGGAGTCAATTGAAGTAAATATTTATGACGATCAACTTACAGATAATATTGAACTTAATGATGTAGGATATTTAATTGCAATGACAGGAAGTGATTCAATTAACAAATTTGTAATCTCGAATTTCTCATCAATTTTTGGAGAGCAAGGTGCTTATCGTTTAGCAACGTCACAAGAAGTTATTACAAAAGATTACGAAGATGAAGATCATTTATTTACGATAGAAGATGATTATATTAATTTAATGGAAGCTGTAAGAGAGTTTCCTGAAATTCACGAAACAGTAGTTAATTCTATTGATGATTATAAGAAGAAAATTGAAGAAATTAATAGAGATCAAAAATCGATTCCAATTTTTGTTAAGAGTCAGAAGAATGAAATTTTATTAATTTCAGAATTTGAGAAAAAAGTAAAAAAAATAGAAGATTGGAAGTTGATTTACGTGGGGAAGAATTTAAACATCTAACCCAAAAGTATTCTTTAGTTTCTCAATCAACGGATTTTTTTCTTTTAGTTTGTTGTACTTCTCTTGAGGAGTATAGGCAAACTTTTTTTCTACTGTTTCATTTACAATAACATTGATTTGAATACCGTAATTATTTAGTTTCTCACGTAAAAAACGTAATAACTTAGGTTTTCCTTTTTCAAGTTGAGATTTCATTAAATCGTTAGGTAATGAAAAAACAATGGTAAAATCCTCTTGTAGTTTAGGTTCATCTGAAGCTAAAATAGCGGCTATACTTCGCTCTCCAAAATTCTGAAGTTGAAAATAATATTTTTTCCAAGCATCCTTTAACTCATCTTGATTAAAAGGAGTTCTAGGGTGATTATCGTAGTTTTCCTCTACATCAACGTCGTTTTTTACTTCTTTCTTTTGCTGTAAACTCTTTAATGATAAAGCAGAGGTACGTCGTTTAATATTTTTTAAAACTGGTTTAGCAGGAGTTTCTTTTGCTGCTGAAGCTGTTACAGGTGTAGTTTCAACTTTTTTAGGGGTTTTTACAACAGCAGGTTTCACCTCAGTCTTTTTAACTGAAGGAGATAAAGCGGTAAAAAAAGTAGCAGGAATTATGTAGTTGCTAGATTTTTTTTTTGCTCCATCAAAAGTGATAGAGGCAATTTGCATTAAAGTAAGTTCTACCAATAACCGTTGGTTTTTACTTCCTCGATATTTCAAATCGCAATCGTTTGCTTTATCTATAGCAGGGAGCAAAAACTGCATACTAGCTTTAGAAGCTTGTTCTAAGTACTTCTTTTTTGTATTGTCTCCAACCTCAAGTAAAGCTATGGTAGCTTGGTCTTTTGCTACTAGCAAATCTCTAAAGTGAGAAGCCAAACCATTTATAAAATGATGTCCTTCAAACCCTTTTCCTAGCACCTCATTAAAAGCCATCAAAACTTCTGGAATTTTATTTCCAAGTAACAAGTCAGTAATGTTAAAATACACATCGTAGTCTAACACATTTAAGTTTTGAGTAACTGCTTCTCGTGTTAAGTTGCTTCCTGAGAAACTTACAACTCTATCAAAAATAGAAAGCGCATCACGCATAGCACCGTCAGCTTTTTGTGCAATTACATGCAAGGCATCATCTTCAGCAGTAATATTTTCTTTAGTACAAATGGTTTTTAAATACTCTTTAGCATCTAAAACACCAATACGTTTAAAGTCAAAAATTTGACAACGAGATAATATCGTAGGTATAATTTTATGCTTTTCTGTAGTTGCTAAGATAAAGATAGCATGTGCTGGCGGTTCTTCTAAGGTCTTTAAAAAGGCGTTAAAAGCAGCTTGTGAAAGCATGTGAACCTCATCAATAATATACACTTTGTATTTTCCTGTTTGAGGCGGAATACGAACTTGGTCAGTTAAATTACGAATATCATCAACAGAGTTGTTAGAGGCCGCATCTAATTCAAAAATATTGAAAGCAAAATCTTCATCATCAGTAGTTGCATCTTCTTGGTTAATACGTTTAGCCAAAATACGAGCACACGATGTTTTACCAACTCCACGAGGTCCTGTGAACAATAAAGCTTGTGCTAAATGGTTGTTTTGTATAGCATTTTCTAACGTATTGGTAATAGCTTGTTGCCCTACCACATCTTCAAAATTTTGAGGACGATATTTACGTGCCGATACTATAAAATGTTCCATTAAAATCTACTGTTTATGTAAACAAAAATAGAAAACACAGTGGCAACACGCAAACAAAATTCTTAAGGAAATATTAAAGTTGTAAACAATTGTAAAAATTATATTCTTTGTACGACCAACTAACATATAAACAAGACTAATTATATGAAGATATTTAAGGTAGTAACAGCAATTACAGCTGTTGTTTTAGCGGTAAGCTTATTAAGTTTCTCACAAAAAAAAGAAGAGAAGCAAAAAGAGGTATCAATACAAACATTCTCAGAAACCAAAGTAGCTTACTTTGCAAGTGGTTGTTTTTGGTGTGTTGAAGCTATTTTTGAAAGTGTAAATGGAGTAGAGGAAGCTGTATCAGGATATGCAGGAGGACACACTAAAAACCCAACGTATAAAACTATAGGAACTGGTAGAACAGGGCATGCAGAATCCGTAGCAGTATATTACAATCCGAAAAAAGTTAGTTTTCAAACATTAGTAACTGTGTTTTTTGGTTCACATGATCCAACCACCAAAAACGGACAACATCCTGATTATGGTTCACAATACCGATCAATAGCTTTTTATAAAACAAAAGAGGAAAAGCGGTTCATAGAAAATACGATTCAAAGATTGAATAAAGATGTGTATCAAGGGAAAATAGTTACGGAGGTTAAAAAGATGGAGAAGTTTTATCCTGCGGAAGAGTATCATCAAGACTATGAGCGTTTGCACCCAGAGAATCCGTATGTGCAAAAAGTTTCAATTCCTCGACTAAATCGGTTTAAACGCAAGTTTCCGGAATTGCTTAAAAAGGAAAAGCATTAAAAACTTTATTAAGTTAAAGTTTGTTTATATAAAAGCTCCCCAGCAACAGCGTTACTGGGGAGTTATTTTTTATAGAGTGAAGTTTATTCCTAAAACAATATTTCTACCAGGGTTAAAAATATTGTCAGGTTTTAATCTTGATAAGTGATTTATATATTTCTTATCTAAAAGGTTGTTAATTGCTAAAGATGTGGTAAAAGTATATTTACTAATAATAACATCTCCACCAATACCTAGATTAACCAAATTATAAGCAGGTGTTGCTGTTTCGAACTCACTAACATTATCTTGCTTAAAGAACGAGTGTAAGCTTACAGAAGCATAGCCATTAGGTAACCATTTTTCATTCGAAAATTCTGTTCTTAGTGTATTTTTTAAGGTGTTTGCAGGGATTAGTGGTAAATAGTTTCCGTTATCTTGTTTACCAATAACCGTTTCAAAACTACTTTCAAGGTGTAACCAATCTAAAGGGTGTGGGTGTAAGTGAAAACCAAATTCTCCACCGTATAATTTAGCATCTTCCTGTAAGTAAGTATAAACAGGAGCTTCATCTTCAATTTCACCAGTTGGTGATAAGTAAATATAATCGTTTAATTTATTGTAAAAACCATTAGCAAATAACTCAAAATGTTCAGAATTATAATCTAAAGAAAGGTCAAACTGTAAGTTTTTCTCATTAACTAGGTTGTTATTACCAACTTCAAAACGATTTGTACCGTGGTGTACTCCGTTAGAAGTTAACTCAGCAAGGTTAGGAGCCCTAAATCCGCTTGCAACATTTAAACGAGTTGTAACAGTATTAAAAAGTTTAGTTTTAGCACCAAAAGAAGCTGTAAAACTATTAAAAGACTTATCTATAGCTTCAAAAATATGTACTTCATCTTCATGTGCCACTTCGTGTCTTTCTGTAGTGATAGCTCTATTATCATAACGAATACCAGCTTGTAAAGAAGTATTGTCATTCAGTTCATAATTTGCTGTAGTAAATACACCAAAATCGTTTACAGTAGCGTTAGGAATTAATAGTTCTTCACCAAAGTTAGTATTGGTTTGGTGTAAACCTTGAGCACCTACTAAAACTTCAAATTTTCCAAATTTAGGAAGGTGGTATTTAGTGTTATAACTAAACGTTTTTAGTTTCATATCTAAAGCTGCTTCACCTTCTTCATGATGTTCATGTTCTTCTTCATGCTCATGATCTTCCTCACCTTCTTCGTGCTCCTCTTCATGTTCATGATGTTCTTCAAACTCTTTACGGTTATTAATGGTATACCCTAAATCGATATCTAGTTTTGAGTTTTTAAAGAAAATATGATTGTGCAAACTTATAATATGATTGTCAATATCTTGATAAGGAGTTTCGAAATGTGTTTCTTTTGTTTGCTCTCCAATTCCTTCAGTTAATCCTAGTTTAGAATTGTTGAAGTTATAACGTAACTCAGAAGAAAAGTTTTTCTCATGAAAGCCTACACCTAGTTTTAAATCTTTTTCCTTAAAACGTGTATTAGTTACTCTATAGTCAGGTGTTTTGTAATCTGCATGCTGTGCGTACGTTCCTCTAGCTAAGAATTGCCAGTTTTTTAAAGAAGATGTTAGGCCAACCGAAGTATTAGTACCTAAAGTATTACTAAAGTAACGCTGATTCAAATTAAGTTTAGTAGTATTTTCAGGGGCAAATTTTTCTGGTTGAATATATAAAACACCACCTAAAGCATCAGAACCGTATAAAAGAGAAGCAGGACCTTTAATAACTTCTACACCAGCAACACCAGCATCGTTAATACCCAAACCGTGTTCTCCACCAAATTGTTGGTTTTCTAGTCGGATACCTTGTGTGTATACTAAAACTCTGTTTCCGCTTAAACCTCTAATAACAGGTTTACCGATAGACGTTCCTGTAGAAACCTGAGAAACTCCTGCAATGTTTGTAATTCCTTCAGCTAATGTTGTAGCTCCTGTTTTTTGAAGGGCTCTAGCCGAAAGACGCTCAACTTTCATTACATTTTCTGATTGTAATTTATTGAAAGGAGTGGAGATAATTACTTCATCAATTTTAAAAATAGATTCTTCTAAGTGAAGGTCAAAAGAGATGTTTTCATTATTAAAATTAAATTCTTTTGAAACAGTTTTAAAACCTAAGAATGTAAAGTTAAAGGTAATTTTTCCGTTAGGAATGTTTTGTATGCTGTAGGTACCATTTTCGTTGGTTACAGTTCCTTTATGTAATTGTTCAGAGTATATTTCTACTCCTAAAAGTGGTTGGTTATCAGTGTCTGTAATTTTCCCTGATAAGTTGTTTTGTGCATATATAGCAGATACTCCTATGAATAATAGGAAGTTTATTAATTTCTTCATTAAAATGAATTTTACTGTTAACGATGTGTTTTGTTAGTTTTTATAACAATATTATGATACAGTAAAATATGGGGGTGCTCTAGAAGATCTTTTATCAGCATATATAAAAGAGATTAACTGAGGTTGCGTCTCGTAATCTAATTTGTAAAAGTGTTGTGGTACAACTGAAAAGTTCTCAGCTGTTTGATACGTAAATGTGTTTAAATGATAATGAGCTAAAGAACAATCAAGTTCTTGCGCATGGAAGTGATGCTCACTAGTAGATGTACAAACAGTATGCTCATGATTTTCAAATAAGTGTATCGTTAAAACTACAGTTGGTAATAGTAGAATTAATATACTTAGTAAAGCAATATGTTTTTTTAGTTGAATCACAAGGAGCAAAAGTATAAAAAATAAAACCTAATAGAAATTAACTATTAGGTTTTATTTTTTTATAGTCTTAATATTTTCTTAATGCTTTTTTGAATTTCCTCGCATTTTCATATTTAGCATTTCTACTACTAAAGAAAAAGTAATAGCAAAATATAAATAGGCTTTAGGAATACTACCTATTTCTTCTCCAAAAAGAGTAGCATGCGATAAATGTGCCCCTTCTGCAATAAGCATGAATCCAATTAAGATTAAGAAAGACAATCCTAACATTTGAATGGTTGGGTGCTTGCTTACAAATTTTCCTACTGGATTTGCAAATAACATCATAATAACCATAGATAATACAACAGAAGTAATCATAATAACCATAGCACCTTCAATACCATTAGTCATTCCTACAGCTGTTAAAATAGAGTCAAAAGAGAAAACAATGTTAATTAACGTAATTTGTATAACAGCTTGCGTTAATGTGTATCCTTTTTTAGGCTTACCATCATTTTCATCTTCAGCATAGCCTTCAACTTTATGGTGAATTTCTTTAGTACTTTTATATAGAAGGAATATTCCACCGGCAAATAAAATTAATGCCTGCCCAGTAACTCCAGCTTTGAACCAAGATAAATCGATGTTAAAAAAAGGAGAGTTCATAGCAATAAGCAAAGAAATACCAAATAGCAGCAAAATACGAAGTACCATGGCTAAGAACAGCCCAATATTCGTTGCTTTTTTTTGTTGATTTTCAGGTAGCTTATTTGCAGCTATTGAGATAAAAATAATGTTATCAATACCTAATATAATTTCTAAAAAAGTTAAGGTTACTAAAGCACCCCACGTATCAGGTTGTAAGAAAATATCCATAGTTTATTGTACTTTATATACAGTTCCTTTTTGTTTAAAGTTAGAATAGCCAATTTTTGCGGTAAAACTATAAGAGCTATCAGTAACTTTAGTTATTTGAACAAATATTGGATCTTTATCTAAATCAGTTTTCGGATTTTTCATTCGCAGAGTATATGCGAAATTATTTTTCCATTTGATGTAGAGTGTATCTATATGCTTTATTTCTTTTTCAGTAACTAAGCTGTCAGTAGAAATACTTACTTTTTTAGTATACTCTTCTATTTGTAAGCTATCTTTTCTTACAATAGTTGTTTTTCCGTAGTTATCACCAGCAGGAATTTCAAATGTTCCGTGAACAAAACGTGTAGGATCTCCTTTTTTTTCTGGAGTACATGAAATAGCTAAAAATAAAACTAAAAAAATACCTAAATATCTCATTATATACCTGTGTAATTAGATGGTGTAATTTGTTTTAATTCATTTTTAATCGCATCAGAAACCTCTAAAGTATCAATAAAATTAGCGATAGAATCTTTGTTGATTTTTTCGTTAGTACGTGTTAATCCTTTTAAAGCTTCGTATGGATTAGGATAGGCTTCACGACGTAAAATAGTTTGAATAGCCTCAGCAACTACCGCCCAGTTATTTTCTAAATCTTCAGCAAATTTAGCTTCGTTTAATAATAACTTGTTCAATCCTTTTAACGTAGAAGCAAAACCAATTAAGGTATGTCCGAAAGGCACTCCAACGTTACGTAATACTGTACTGTCAGTTAAATCACGTTGTAATCTTGAAACTGGTAACTTAGCAGATAAATGCTCAAAAATAGCATTGGCAATACCTAAGTTTCCTTCAGAGTTTTCAAAATCAATAGGATTTACTTTATGTGGCATTGCAGATGAACCTACTTCTCCTTTTTTAATTTTTTGTTTAAAGTAGTCGTTAGAAACATACGTCCAAACATCACGATCTAAATCAATTAAAATCGTATTTACACGTTTTAATCCGTCGTATAAAGCCGCCATGTGATCGTAGTGCTCAATCTGCGTAGTAGGGAAGGAGTGGTGTAAACCTAAAACTCCCTCTACGAAATGAGTTCCGAAGTTTTTCCAGTCGATATCTGGATATGCAACTTTGTGTGCATTATAATTACCTGTAGCTCCACCAAACTTCGCGGCGTGTGGTGTATGTTGTATGTGAATAACCTGATTGTTAATACGCTCTACAAATACAAAAAACTCTTTTCCTAAACGAGTAGGAGAGGCTGGTTGCCCGTGAGTTCTTGCTAACATTGGTACGTTTTCCCATTCTTCAGATAAGTCTGCTAATTTGCAAACTAGGGTATCTAAAGTTGGATAGTATACTTCATCCATTGCATCTTTAATAGATAATGGAATAGCAGTATTGTTAATATCTTGAGACGTTAATCCGAAGTGGATAAATTCTTTATATTTCTGTAAGCTTAAAGCGTCAAACTTTTCTTTAATAAAGTACTCAACAGCTTTTACATCGTGATTGGTAACGCTTTCAATTTCTTTGATTTTTAGCGCATCTTCAGCAGAAAAATCTTCATAGATCTTACGTAAATCAGCGTATAAATCTTTGTTGAAATCGGCTAACTGAGGTAATGGAATTTCACATAAAGCAATGAAATATTCAATTTCTACTTTTACACGATATTTTATTAAAGCTTCTTCTGAAAAATAGTTCGCTAAGCTTGCTACTTTGTTACGGTATCTACCATCAATAGGAGAGATGGCGTTTAATTCTGTTAAGTTCATGTTTTGTTGTTGTGTTGAAAGGCACAAAAATAGAAAATACTTCCCTTTTTTTAGAGATAAACTACAGGAATTTTAGTACTAAATAAAAGCAATCTTATTTAGACACAAAGAAGTATACAAGGTTTTTGTTTGTGATAACCGAACTCAAAATCTTTTTTAGAAAAACATTGCCGTTTTCTTATTTGAAAACGGCAATGTTGAAGATGTATATATTATGTGTTATTATAGGTTCTTTAAACGAAAAAATATTTCTTTTTGATAAATTATTAGTTGAATTCCTAATGCCATGACTATTTGCCAAATTGTGTAATGACCTAATTTTAGATCCTTTAAAAGTATTATAATTTTTGAATCAGGTAAATGAAAAAATAATGTAGATACAAATACTAATACTATAACTACGCCTAAAATTATATTTCTTGTCATTATTGATTTTTTGGGATAATTGAAAATATGACTATAAGAGAAAAACACCAATAATGGGGCTATTACAAAAGCAGATATTTCAATTGAAATAAAACTTGACAAATCCTCACCAAAAAGAGGTTTTAATATTGTACTTAGTAGAGGAAAACTAATATAAGCCAAGAAAAAACAGATAAATGAAATAATTATAGTAAAAAACAAACCTAAGTATGCGTTGAACTTATAATTTTTCCAATTAATCAACCCAAGAACCAAACCAAAAGATATTGGATAGTATTCTATAGAAATTTGAGTCGTAACTATTATTAAAGTACATATAATAGATGGTAATATTATTTTAAGAAAAATCATTTTTATTTACAATTAATTTGATTAATAGTTTCATTACTTTCTAATAACTCTTTTAATTTTGTTTTATCAAAACGAATTGCTGTTTTTGGCACTACGGTTGCAACACCTCCGTTTGCATTTACCCATGTTTTAATTTGCTCTTGTAAATTAGACCATGTTGCTTCACCAATATTATAATACGTGTTTTCGGAACATTCCGAATTATCTTCACTGAATCTAATAATTCCCGAAACCCTAGCAACATCAACCGCTCTTGCATAAAGCTCTAAATTCCCTTTTTGATTAGTTAAATAACCCCACTGTCGATTTCCAGAAAATGGCTGAGTTCCTGAAAAGGGGGTTTGTATTGTAGAACCAATCCAATATTGAGATGTATAAGCAGAAATCATAATAGCTCCATCATCAGAAATTGCATCTCCAAACGGAATGTCAGAACTCGCATCAATTCCAATAATCGCTGTTAATGGATTAGCAGAATTCCAAATTGTAGCATCTGTTGAACCATAAGGAACGAATTTCCAACTTACATTTGCTTTGTCATCAGAATCAAAAGGTATATCACAACTAAACTGAAAATCTTTTTTACTTCCTGAAGCCCAACTCGTAAAATTTCTTTTATATGCTTGAAAAACTTCAGCATTTGTATCTGGTTTTCCGTCAACATTAAAATCAGGGTTCTTAGTTATTTCCACACCATAATAATCTACATTCGCAACCGCTGCATTACCTGCATTAAGGGGTTGGTCATTATATCCACCTCCTAAATTATTTAGTCTTTCCTTACAAGTTCTTGGTAGTGTATGATTATATAATTGTTGATAATTTTCTATAGCCAAGCCATTTTCTTGAATACAATCTTGCAATAATACAAAAGGGTTATTTTCAAAAAGATCTAACAATTCTTCATATCTATTAAATTTCGCATTTGGTATACCTTCTATTATGTTTAAATAATCTGTGATAATACTTTTTGTATTATCTTCAATCTTATCATTTACTTTACTACTATCAACAAAACTAATAATTTTATCGGTTTCTGCTCTATTTTCGTATAACCAATCTTTTTGACTTTTATTGGTAATACCTAATTCACGAATAAGCCCACCTACTACAGCACCGTTTTTTAACTCAGTTCTAATATCCCATTGGGCTAGTTGTTGGTGATGGTCTGGTGGAAAGCTTAACTCTCCTGGTATTGGAGGAGGCATGTTTGCATCTTTTACTTTAGCTTCACTTATCTCTTTTACAAATTCATCCCCTTTACTTGGATGGTCGTTTAACCATTGTAATTGGTCTTTATCTGTTATTTTGAGTAATGACACTAAGTAATCTATTGTTGATGTAGCATTCATAGTAGTGCTACTAATAAGCCTGCTAAGTTCTTTCCTTTTTAACTGTTGATGTTTATTTTTTGCTGCTTTAGTAGAAAAAGGATTACCCTTATAATCCCTTTTCCATATTATTTTCCAATAATTAGGGTGGAACAATGACATTTCACTCTCTTTATTCGCATTGATGTAGTTTTCTACATAGGTTGCAGTCACAGTATTGGCTTTATCCAAATACTTATTAAAAAGTTTAATTTCTCTTTCACTCCAAGGAATTGGCGCAGGTCTGTTGATAATCGACTCATAATGAATTGTAAACTGCATAAAGTCTAACTTATCCCAAGTACCTAAATTTCCATAGTAGTTATTCTTTGTTTTTAAAACCTTATTATTAAAAGGAAGCCCTAGTATTTTCATGATATGACGACCTTCAAACTCTTTCCATGTATTGTCTACAAATTGATTTAAGAGATTATTATATGCCGAGGTTACAGCGGCGGTGCTTTTTAAATCTTTTAAAGGAGTACCGTTTACTTCAAAATCAGGATATAGTGGTCTGTTGGTGTTACCTGCCTTAATTTCTGCTTCTCTTATTTTTAACGCTTTTAAGCCTTTAATGTGTACCTTTTTTTTAAGGGCTCTTCTAATTCGGTCTGAGTTTTTAGTACTTACAATTGGGTCAACATTAATCGTCATGTTTTTTGATTCAAAGTCTATAAAAGCGTAGTCTTTGGCTTCATTAAAAGATGAAAATTGTTTGTGGTACTTGTTTTCTAAAAAATTTTCTATAACTACTTTTTGTCGCTCATACCATTCTCTTGCTTTTTTCTTTGCGGCTCTCCTAATATAGGTCTCATTCAATACAGCAGCATCAAAAGAGTTACTCCAATTAAAGTTTAAATCAGGTACTTCACAACCACTACATCTTCCAGCTAAAACGGGTTGTAAATCGCTAAAAGTTCCATCTGAGTTCATTAAAAACTCATCATTATTTACTGTTGGTAAAGTCTGTGCCTGTAAACTAATACTAAATACTACAGTAAGTAGTAGTAAAAATTGTGTATATATTCTTTTCATTTGTGTGTTTTCTAGCAATTATTTTTTGATGATAATTCTTGTTTTTCTTTCTTGTCCTACTAGTATTGTTACTACATACATCCCTTTAGGTAAATCCGTTCCCTCCACATAATATTGGTAGCTACCTGTTTCCTGACTAGCCAAAGGTTTTATTACTTTTTCTCGTAATCCATTCATATTGGTAATGGTAACCTTTGTATTTGCAGGTTGTTCTAATGAATAGGATACGATTACATCTTTTTCAAAAGGATTTGGGTATAGCTTTATAAAACTATCTTCTTGCTTTGAAAGTGCTGCTAAAGCTTCTTCTGAAAGCTCTTCTTCTGAGTTTTCTAATTTCTTTTTCTTTTTTAAGACAAAACGAATAGGGACTCCTGATTCTTTCCAAGCACTCACATAAGTATCTAAGTTTCCTGTTAAGTAGGTTTCTGAATTAAATTGTTTGATAGAAACATCAGAAGAAAGTAATTGATGTTTTAAAACAGAAGGAATGTTTTTACTAAATGAACTATGTGGTAACTCAACAGTATAATCATTAAAATAAAGAGTGTTATCTAGTTTAGTAAAGTCTACATTTTGTTTTTTATCAGCAATAGTAGTAGTGATGTGTAGTACATTACTCTCTGTGTCATGCTTCGCTGTAATTTTAAAAGGTATTTTGTTTTCTATATGAGTTGCTGACCAATCAAAAAACAATAAATCGCCTTCCCACACTCCGTTAAGTTGCTGTTTGGTAACTTCTGCTGATGTAGCTGTCTCTTCTTCACCTATAACTTGCTTAATTTCTTCTATATTTGTTACTTCTGAGTTTTTAGATACTTCACTTATGTTCGCTTCTTTTACTGTATCGAAGTTGGTTTTTAATAACTCATTTGCTTTTGCCACATTTTTCTCTACTCCATAACCGTGGTAGTAACAAACTCCTAACCAATATTTCGCCATTGGGTAATCGCTCTTTTCAAACCAACTAACCGCTTTGGTATAGTCTTGCTGTATGTTTCCAAAACCTTTTAAATACAAGTAACCTAATAAATAAGCAGCTTTGGTATTCCCTAGTTCAAATCCTTTTTCAAACCATTTTCTTGCTTTGTTATAGTTAAGTTTACACCCTTTACCATACTTATACAATATTCCTAAATCGGTAGCTGCAATAGCATTGTCTTGTTTTGCAGCAGCTTTAATTAGTTTAATAGCTTTTGTGTAACTTTCTTCTGTGGCTTCCTCTAGCAAGATACGACCCATCATTAGCTGTGCTACGGGATTTTCAGTTTCTACACAAGGAGTTAGGTATTCAATAGCTTTTTGTTTGTCTTTTGTAAAGAGTTCTTTTCCTTCCAAATGGTAATAAGCTCTGTTAATGTTGAAATCGCAATCAACTTCTTTTTCTTGTGCATTGAGTGTCGATGTACACAGAGCAATCAATGCAATAATTCTAGTAATTTTCATTTTTATATAGTAATATTTAAGTTAAAATTCTTCTCATACCCAAAGGGATGATTAAGATTTTGTGTGTATAGGTGTGTAATTATGAAGCGTTGGAAATAAGTTACATAGCTTTTTTATGTAATCTTCATTTTTTTGTTTTTGTGCTTGTCCATAAATAGATGCAAAGCAAAGAACAACTAATAAATAGTTGAGTTTTGTTTTCATATTTGTTTAATTTTTGGGTTACAATTTTTTAAAAGGGAACAATTTTTTTTCTAATAAAACAAGTAGGTAATAATTTACCCTACCCAAAAAATAAAATAGTATTAGAAACTTAGTTAAGATGTACTTAATAAAAACAAGTTGACACACTTTATTGAATAGTCTCTAACGAAACCATCAACGAGCTTCGCTGGTTTTTCCTCAATGCAACGAAACGGTCAGCGAGCTTCGCTGGTCTTTCCTCAACACAACGAAACCATCAGCGAGCTTCGCTGGCCTTTCCTCAACACAACGAAACCATCAGCGAGCTTCGCTGGTCTTTCCTCAACACAACGAAACCGTCAGCGAGTTTCGCTGAGCTTTCCTCAACGCAACGAAACCATCAGCGAATTTCGCTGGTCTTTCCTCAACGCAACGGAACCATCAGCGAGTTTCGCTGGTCTTTCCTCAAGGCAACGAAACCGTCAGCGAGTTTCGCTGAGCTTTCCTCAACACAACGGAACCATCAGCGAGCTTCGTTGAGCTTTCCTCAACGCAACGAAACCGTCAGCGAGTTTCGCTGAGCTTTCTTCACAGATATATAAATACAATAAGGTGTGTAGAGAATTTTATGAATGAATTGTAGTTAAGGGTAAAAAAGTGGTTTACTGTATGATATGAACTATAAAAGTAATTTGAAAAAAAATTGTAAAATTTACTTGTTTTTACCTCAGTTCTTTGTTGTGTGCAGTTTTTTTATTTCAGTCGTTTTTTAATATCCATTCGCTGATGTAAAATTCTAACAATTTCTACAATGTCATTTTCCACTTTTCTATAAAAAATTAAATGCGATTTTATTTTAGTCACACGATAATTTTTTCGGGTTTGCTCTACCGATTTTCCGGTCAAATAATTATCCGCAATGAATTCAATTTCTGTAATTATCAGGTCGTAATATCTATCCGCTTGTTCTTTAGACCATTTATTGAAAGTATAAACCCAAATATTTTTTAAATCCTTAATCGCTTCTTGACTTATTCGATATTGGTTTTTACTCATAAGTACTGACGATGTATTTCTTTCAGGTTTTGTTTTGGGTCAAAATTTTCAACAAATCCACTTTGTTCTCCGACTTCAAGAGCTTTAATCAGTTCCCTTTCTTTTTTTTCTTCACTTTCTAAAAGTCTCAATGCAGAACGAATAACCTCACTTACAGAACCGTATCTTCCAGATTTGACCTCTTCTTTAATGAATTCCTCAAAGTGTTTTCCGAGTGATATTGATGTGTTTTTTCCCATTTTGGATATTATTTTTATCAAATATACCAAATATTGGTAACGCACCCAAATTGCACACAACGTCTCAGCTATGGTTAGTACGGGAACTAAAATTACTTAATTTCCGATTAAGCACTTAATCAAAATTTTTTATTTTAATTTATTCATTCTTAAAAGTCAAATCAACGATTTAGCGGTGTTGATAAGTAGCATTGAGCTTTCCTCACTAATATGTAAATACAACAAAGCTGTAGAGAACTTTATGACCGAATTGTAGCTAAGGGTAAGAGTAAAAAACTTGCTTTAATAGCGGTGTGTAATAAGCTACTAAAACAAGCTTTTACCATAGTAAAAAGTGGTTTACCTTATGATGCAAATTATAAAAGTATTTTGGTTTTAAAAAGTATAAAATGTACTTGTTTTTTACCTCAGTTCTTTGTTGTAAGCAGTTATTTCTCAATTCTTTTTCTTGACGTATGTTTTATTTCCATTTGAATTTATATAATATTTTCCACCTCTTGGTCCTGTCTGAATTGTTCTACTTGAAGAACTGCTCGGAATTGAATAGCTTGGCGAGGAATAAGTCGGACTCGAATAATAGCTGTTTGAAGTGCTTTTTTTAGATTTTACATAGACTTTTTTTCCGCTACTATTGTAATAGTATTTTCCACCTCTACTTCCAGTGTAAATTATCCTTCCACTATTATTAGTTCCCGAATAAGTTGATTTTGGTTTTGAATTATTATTGTAAAAACTGTTATATGTCGAATTAGAATAATAATTAGGTTTAGTAATTGAATAAGTTGAATTACTTCTGTTAGCTCTTTCTCTTGCTGTTTTTCTTTTATGTTGTTCTACAGTCAGTAACTGCATATTGTTTGGGGCATCCGTTCCTCCTTCTGATAATGGGATGATATGGTCTATTTCATACCCATATGGAATTTTATCATAACCTTTTGACTTCAGAAATTCTCTTTTGTTTGCTTCGCTCCTCTTAACCATTGGTTTTCCAGTTGTAGAATAATATTTACCAGAATAATATTCAGTCCTTCCTATGCTATAAGTTTCTTGGCAATAAGCACTAAGAGATGTTATTAATGAGATTAATATAAATAAGAAATAATTTTTCATCGTTTGATTTTTAAGGGTTAGTTATAGAGACAAAAATTAATATTACTACTATTATTAGAATAACTGTTACCACTATTTTTATTGATTCTTTTGTCTCTTCTTCTTTATTTTCTTTCTTAATTTTTTCCCACCATTTTAAATATTTTATCAAAAAAATAAATAAAACTATTATGGTTAAATATAATATTATTCCTGGTGCCATTCTATAATTTTAATTTTTGTCCTTTTTTCAGAAGTAGGCGAGAACAAGCAATTGCTTATAGCCATTGTTACAAAACGTTTTTAATCTCGATATTTCTTAATTTCTACAAATCTTTTTTCGTTGTCATCCAATTCTTTTGTATCTGATTTTGATGTTTTCATAAAGAAAGGAAATGTCCCATAAGGTGTTTGAACAGGTTCTCCAAAATAATACAATTCATTTCCTGTGTTAAAAGGTATTGGCTTTATATTCATTTCTTCCAGCTCGCTTTCTTTCTTAGCATAAACAAGTTCAGTCGATACTTCACGAACTATATTTCCTTTATTATTTATTTCCTGAACCCAAACGGTTTTTCCTTCATCTTTACGTTTTGAAGTGTAAAGTGTTATGTATCCAGTACCATTCTCAAGTGGGCTGTATTGTTTAGGATTATCCGAAAGATAAGGTTCTAACAAAACAATCGTTACAGATTCCAACGTGTTAAAATCTGTATATTTAACTATTCCATTGGATAAGCATGATGCTGATAATTTCGGATACTCTAATTCAAATCCTTTTTTTCCATAAGGATAGATGTTTACGACTTTGTTGTTTTTAACAATTACAAGACAAGGTATTTCGGTAACTAATTCTTGATTGTTAATAAATGAGTATCTACGTTGTAAGAACAAATGGGCATTAAATTGACCACTTATATTTTTATCGAAGTTTGGACTTGGAATTTGGTTATATAAGCTCTTGACTTTTTCAATTCTTCCTGAATTATACCTTGTAAAATTTGTGGCAACTTTTTCTCTTCGCTGTATTTCCCGTTTAATATTATTGTAAGCGGCAGCTTGCAAGGAATTTGAGAGATTTCCCAAAGTGTTACTTATTTCTTGTTGATAAAGTTGTTGAGTTTGAGCTTGTCTTTGTTGCATTTGAGTCAAAACCTGTTGGTCATATATTTGTTGATTAGCCCTTCGCTGTTCTTGCTGTTGTTGATTTAAAGAATTTTGATATTCTTCCTGCTGCTTAGCTTTCTGCTCAATTTGATTATACTTAACTCTCAGTTTATTCTCTAAGTTTTGATATTTAGCGGAAATATTCGCAAGTTTTGCTTGCCTTACATTGGGTGATTCTCCTTCAACTTTTCTTTTTTCAGCGTTTTCTTCAGCTCTTAGGGTTTTTAATTCTTGAATAAATTCTTGTGAAGTTTGAGCATTTGAAAAAATCCCAAAAAGCAATATACAAATTGTGGTAAGTGTTCTCATAATGTAATTTTTAAATGTTTTGTAACTCGTTATATGTCAAACTTTAGTTGTTTTATATCGACAAAAGCATGGGATAATATAAAGTTTAGCAATTTTTATACGCTACCAAATATATTAAAACCAGTACTTTACTTAAAATAAAGTTATTAACGAGTTATTATTATTTGTTAATTAATTATATAATTCCAACGAACTTACTACAAGGTGTGTACAAATTCTTACGGAATTCCATAAATCCATTAATTTTATGATTTATAACACACTTTATTGAATGGTCTCTTTTAGGAAAGTTTTAACGATATACCTTTCGTTTGCTAATTTTTACATCTCCCTTTTTTTCCAAGGATTTTATTACCCGAATTACGGTTTCTACGCGTAAACCTAAAATATCGGCTATTTGTTGTCGAGTATAGGCTACTTTAAACGAGTGCTTTCCTTCAACTTTATATACATCGTCTTTTAAATAATCAATAAAGCGGAGTACTCTGTGGGCAGGTTCTTGACTCGATATTTCAGAAGCAATAATGGCTTTGTAATACAAACGTTTTGCTAAACTTTGGGTAATTTTTAAGTGAATTTCAGGATTGTCTTGTAGTAATTTAAACAGGTTGTTTTTAGATAAGACTAGAATTGTACTATCAGAAATAGCCACTGCATTGGCAGGATATTTTACATCTATAAACAAAGGAGGTTCACCAAAACTTTGGTTTTTATAAAACACCCCTTGAATAAACTCTTTGCCATCATCATTAAAATTATTCATTTTAACCACTCCGCTTACTATTTGGTAGTAGTAGTGTGCGGTTTGTTTTTCAGAAAAAATAATCTCGTCTTTTTGAAAACGTTTCTTTTCAGCGGTGTATTTTAATAAGAGTTCTTCTGGTATCATTATGATTTAAGTCATAAATTGCAATCGTATAAAGATATACTTTTGTAGCGTATTTCAACAACGATTTGTAAATGGATAAAAGAGACATAGAAAATAGGGAAGATGTGTATAAACTGGTATCAACCTTTTATAACGATAAAATTAGAAAGGATGATTTTATAGGGCCTATATTTTTGAAAACAATACCAGAAGAAACCTGGGAAAGCCATTTACAAAAGCTCACCGATTTTTGGGAAACGAATTTGTTTTTTGTTAGAAAGTTTAAAGGAAACCCAATGAAAGCACACAAAGATGTAGATAGAGATTTCGAGTATTCTATCTATCAGGAACATTTTGGACGCTGGTTGCAATTGTGGTTTGAAACGGTTGATGAACTTTTTGACGGAACAAAAGCCCATGAAGCTAAAGAAAGAGCACGAAACATAGCTTCTATGCTCTTTTTTAGAATGTTTGAGGCAAAGCCGAAGCCTACGACATAAGTAGGTAAAAAATCAACGAAATATTACCCACTATATTGATAATAAATGCCCATGCAATTATTTTAAAAGGTTGTTGGCTTATGGCGGTAGCATTAGCGCCCATAGCGGTTACACAAGCAAAAATTAGGGCAAATAAATGAACCTCTCCATCTATAGCTAAAGCAGCAGTTATAGAGGCTATCATTGAGCCTACGGTAATTAATATAATAGATACACCAATGCTATTTCGTTCTCCTTCAGCAATTTTTTTATTGATGTAAGCCGTAATTCCCATGCTATTTGTTTTTTGAAGTGTTTTTTCTGTGGTTAAGTTTTCAGTGGTTACCATATACTAGTTTTTAGTAAAATTATGTAATTGATTGCTAGTTTTTTATGACCGAGGTCATAAATGAAAAAGAAGAAAAGGTGTTTTTATTTGTCAGATATTTTTATCTTCACATACTAAAATAAGCTGAGTGGAGTCAACAACTATAATTTACATTGTATTAGCCGTATTCATAAGCGTAGCCATTGCTTTTTTTCAATATTTCTATAAGGTAAAAAGAACTCCTAAAGTACACATCTTACTTTTTAGTTTAAAAGCACTAAGCCTTTTTTTAATAGGATTGCTACTCATTAATCCGAAGATAACAACTCTTGAAACGGAGAACATAAAACCTGTGTTGTCTGTATTGGTAGATAATTCACTATCTACTCAGTTTTTTAAAGAAGAAAAGAAGGTTGAAGAATCTCTTTCAAAAATTAAAAGCAACCAAGAACTTCAAAATAAGTTTGACGTTCAGTATTTTTCGTTTGGGAATGATATTAAAGTGTTGGATAGTTTATCGTTTGCTGAAACACAAACCAATATTTCAAAAGCAATTGATGCTGTTAATGAGTTAAATAAAGGTAAAAAAGCAGCTACTATTTTAATAACAGATGGAAATCAAACCCAAGGGAATGATTATGAGTTTTCATCAACAAAGCATAAAATATTTCCTGTAGTTATAGGGGATACTATTCAATATCAAGACATTCAAATTTCACAGTTAAATGTGAACAAGTATAGCTATGTAAAGAACAAGTTTCCAGTTGAAGCATTGTTGTATTATGAAGGAAAAGAAACGGTGAATACTACTTTTTCAATCGTAAAAAATGGGAACAGAGTTTTTTCAAAAAGGGTACGTTTTTCACCAGAAAACCCTGTGCAAACTGTTACCGCTAATTTAGTGTCTACTACCAAAGGAGTACACTATTACACAGCGTCGATAAGTAGTATAGCGAATGAAAAAAACACGAAGAACAATTATAAAAGCTTTTCAGTAGAAGTTTTAGATGAGCAAACCAAGGTTTTACTGTTAAGTTCTTTCTTACACCCAGATTTAGGAGCGCTTAAAAAAGCGATAGAGAGCAATAAACAACGCAAAGTAGACATTGCTTTGATACAGGATAAGAATATAAATTTAGAAGCGTATCAGTTTTTTGTTTTGTATCAGCCTAATAGTTATTTTAAAGCAACTTTAGAAAAAATACCCTCTAATTTTTTACTGGTTTCAGGAACTAAAACAGATTGGAACTTTTTGAATAGTCAAAGTTTAGGAATTCAAAAAAGAGCCATCAATCAAAAAGAAGAATATACCGCTATTTACAATGCAGATTTTTTAACTTTTTATCAAGAGGATATCGGTTTTGGTCAATTTCCGCCACTACAAGATAAGTTTGGAGAAGTACAGCTTAAAAAAGAGTCTCAAAGCTTGTTGTATCAAAAGTATGCAGGCGTAGAAACCACACAGCCATTATTATCAACCTTTGAAGAGAATGATAAAAAGTACGCAGTACTATTTGGTGAGGGTATTTGGAAATGGAGAGCTGCCAGTTATTTACAAGAGAAAAACTTTGAAAGTTTTGATATGTTTGTAGGAAATTTGGTTCAGTATTTAGCATCCACTAAAAAGAGAAAACGTTTAGATGTAAAAGCGCAACGTTTGTATGCAGCTAATGAACCTATAACTATAAGTGCATTTTATGTTGATAAAAACTATCAGTTTGACAGTAGGGCTTCTTTAGAGTTAACGGTAACTAACTTAGAAACAAAGGCAAAAAAGAGTATTCCGTTTTCTTTATTTAATAACTCGTATCAAGTTTCAGTTGAAGGCTTAGCTTCAGGAGAATATTCATATACCGTAACTGTACAGAACCAAAATATAAGTAGCTCAGGAAGGTTTAAGATTGAAGATTATCAGATAGAAGAGCAATTTACCAATGCGAACTTTAAGAAATTAGAACAACTGGCCTCAAAAACAGATGGAGCAACAGTTTATGTAGATAAAATAGATGATTTATTAAAAAAGATACAAGAAGATGCATCTTTTTATACCACTCAAAAGTCTATTACCAAAAAACAAAGTTTAGTTGATTGGAAATGGTTGTTATTGTTGATTGTAATTTTATTATCAACAGAGTGGTTTGTTAGAAAATATTATGGTAAAATTTAAAAAAAAATGAATAAAAAGTTAATAAAAGTACTGCTTTTGAGTACTGTTTGTCTAGTTTTTAGTGGTTGTTCAGATGAAGAAGAAATGTGTGAGTTTACCTATGATAGACCTGATGGAAGTGGAAACTATATAACAACTACTATTGAACACCCTTGTAAATTAGGTCCGCCAGTAACAGAACCAGCTAATAAAAAATAATTGGTGAAAATTATAATAAAATATGACGTATGAACACTTTTTTCAATGTCCGCATTGTTGGGAAGAAATTTCCATGTTATTAGATGCTAGTACGTCTGAAACGTATGTAGAAGATTGTGAGGTATGTTGCAATCCTATACAAATAACCTTTACTTTTGTAAATAATGATTTAATAGCTTTTGAAGCTAAAAATATAGAACAATAAATACGATGAGATTTCACACACGTAAATGGGTAAAACCAGAAGATTTAAATCCTAACGGAACACTTTTCGGAGGACGATTATTACAATGGATTGATGAAGAAGTAGCGTTATATGCTATTATTCAGTTAGAAATTCCTAAAACAGTAACTAAGTTTATGTCTGAAATAAATTTTGTTAGTTCAGCAAAACAAGGAGACATTGTTGAAATAGGAATTAATGTAGTAAAGTTCGGAACAACATCTATCACCTTAAGTTGTGAGGTTCGTAACAAAATAACCCGAAAAACAATTATCGCAATTGATCAAATTGTTATGGTAAGTTTGGATGAAGAGGGAAGCCCTTTTGCGCATGGTAAAACAAAAATTGAGTATGTTAAGGATAGATTGGATAATGAAGATTCATAAATTTTTATAATTTTGTAACTCTAAATTAGATTAGTGAAAAAAAGCATCATCATATTATTAACCTTACTGTTAATTGTGCCTCCTTTACAGGCACATACTGATGCTGTGGTTTTTGTAGCTGAATCAGAAGTGCATCATGATGTGTTAAATGAAGATCATCAAGATGAGCATCATCAACATGATACTGAAGAAGAAAAAAACAAAGAACATCACCATCATTGTAACGTAATTACAATTACAGCAGATTTTATTCCGACTGACTATAGTTATAACATTCCTACTTTCTTAGAAGTAAGAAACCATATTAACTTCTATAGAAACACCTATTATAATTCATACTTATCGGCTATTTTCCAGCCACCTAAGTCTTAATTCTATTTTATTATTAAAAACAGCAGTAGCTCTTGTGTAAACAAGAACTACAAACTGTTGTACCGATTATTTAATAATAACCGGTAGAAATTATGTTACATTAGAATTAAATCAATACAAAATGTTAGATAACATTATCAAATTTTCAATTAAAAATAAATTGATTATTGGAGCATTGGTTGTTGCATTGATAGGCTGGGGAGTATATTCTCTAAAGCAATTGCCTATAGATGCTGTACCAGATATTACCAATAATCAGGTGCAAATAATAACATCTGCACCCTCACAATCAGCCCAAGATATAGAACGTTTAGTGACGTTTCCTATAGAAATTAGCATGTCAAACATTCCTGATATCGAAGAAATTCGCTCTTTCTCTCGATTTGGATTAAGTGTCGTTACAATTGTTTTTAAAGAAAGTACCGATATTTATTGGGCACGTCAACAAATTAGCGAACGGCTTATTGAAGCTAAAGATCAAATTCCTGAAGGAGTAGGAACACCCGAAATGGCACCAGTAACCACAGGGTTAGGAGAAATATATCAATACACACTTTATGCTAAAAAAGGATATGAAAAGCAGTATGACGCAATGGAGCTACGATCTATTCAAGATTGGATTGTTCGTCGTCAACTGCTAGGAATAGAAGGAGTAGCTGATGTAAGTAGCTTTGGAGGTTTTTTAAAACAATACGAAGTAGCTATTGAGCCAGAACGCATGCAATCGTTAAATGTTAGTATAAATGAGGTTTTTGAAGCACTGTCTAAAAACAATCAAAATACAGGAGGAGCGTATATAGATAAAAACCCGAAAGCGTACTTTATTAGAAGTGAAGGGTTGATAAAAACTCCAGAAGACATCCAGAATATTGTCATAAAAAACAATATAAACGGAACGCCTATATTAATGAAAGATATAGGGAAAGTTCAACTAGGACATGCGGTACGATATGGGGCAATGACAAGAAATACCGATGGAGAAGTGGTAGGCGCTATTGTTATGATGTTAAAAGGAGCTAACTCTTCAAAAGTGATTGATAATGTAAAAGAAAGAATAGCACAAATAGAAAAAAGTTTGCCAGAAGGAGTTGCTATAAAACCCTTTTTAGATAGAACTAAATTAGTAGATAAAGCCATAAAAACGGTATCAACAAACCTTATTGAAGGAGCTTTAATTGTCATTTTTATTTTGGTGCTGTTGTTAGGAAACTTACGAGCAGGTTTAATTGTAGCGTCGGTTATCCCGTTAGCAATGTTGTTTGCTATTAGTTTAATGAACGTGTTTGGGGTTTCTGGAAACTTAATGAGTTTAGGAGCAATTGACTTTGGTATTATTGTAGATGGTTCTATAATTATTGTAGAAGCAACACTACATCATTTGGGATTAAAAAAGTCAGGAACGCAATTAACCCAAGATCAAATGGATGATGAAGTGTATGAGTCGGCTTCAAAAATAAGAACAAGCGCTGCTTTTGGAGAAATTATCATTCTTATAGTGTACTTACCAATTCTTGCCTTAGTAGGTATTGAAGGAAAAATGTTTAAACCTATGGCATTAACCGTAAGTTTTGCAATTTTAGGAGCCTTTTTGCTATCGCTTACCTATGTACCTATGATGAGTTCGTTGTTTTTAAAGAAAACAATAAACAACAAAAGAAATATTTCAGATAAAATCATAACAGCGATACAAAATGTATACACCCCAATACTCAATTTTGTGTTAACTCATAAAATAAAAGTAGTGATAGGTTCAGTAGCCATTTTTATACTCAGTTTAGTCACTTTTTCTAAAATGGGATCAGAGTTTATTCCTTCGTTAGATGAAGGAGATTTGGCAGTGCAAGCCATTGTATCAACCGGAAGTTCACTTTCGTATACCATAGATGTTTCCAACCAAGCATCAGCACTCTTAATTAAAGAGTTTCCCGACGAAATAGAGCAAATAGTTAGTAGAATAGGTTCTTCAGAAATACCTACAGACCCAATGCCAATAGAGGCTTCAGACATCATCATTATTTTAAAAGAAAAAGACGATTGGACAAAAGCTAGCACAAAGAATGAACTGACAGAGAAAATGCAACAGCTGTTAGATGAAAATATGTTAGGGGTTTCTTTCGGATTTCAACAACCTATTCAAATGCGATTTAATGAGTTAATGACAGGGGCTAGGCAAGATGTTGTATTAAAGATTTATGGAGAAGATTTAGATAAATTAGTAAAGTATGCCAACCAATTGAGTAGAATTATTCCAGATGTAGAAGGGGCGGAAGACGTATATGTTGAAAAAATGACGGGACTACAACAAATCGTAATTGATTATAATCGAAGCCAGTTAGCGTATTATGGACTCAATAT
This sequence comes from Tenacibaculum sp. 1B UA, assembly GCF_033978845.1. Taxonomy (NCBI): domain Bacteria; kingdom Pseudomonadati; phylum Bacteroidota; class Flavobacteriia; order Flavobacteriales; family Flavobacteriaceae; genus Tenacibaculum; species Tenacibaculum sp. 1B UA. The sequence goes on along the minus strand of NZ_JAKVUA010000021.1, from coordinate 11,865 downwards.
CTCTGATGTTAATACAGTGGTAAACACTGCTTTTGCAGGACAAACAGCAGGTTCAGTATATGAAGGTGAAAAACGCTATAACTTGGTAGTACGTTTAGCAGAAAATAAAAGAGCTAGTATTGAAGACATTCGTAAACTATACATTACAACTTCAACAGGAGCGCAAATTCCTTTAACAGCAGTGGCGTCTGTAGATTTTAAAACGGGGCCGAATCAAATTCAAAGAGATGATGCTAAACGTAGAATAACAGTTGGTTTTAATGTAAGAGGACGCGATGTAGCTAGTATTGTAAACGAATTAAAAAGCAAAGTTTCAGATAAAATAACATTCGATTCAGGATACTATATTACGTATGGAGGAACTTTTAAAAATTTAGAAGAGGCTCGTGCCAGATTAGGCGTTGCAGTACCAGCTGCTTTATTACTCATCTTTTTGTTACTGTATTTTACGTTTAAATCGATTAAACAAAGTGTATTGATATTTACTGCCATACCGATGTCTGCTATTGGAGGAATTTTTGCTTTATGGTTGCGTGATATGCCATTTTCAATTTCAGCAGGAGTAGGTTTTATAGCTTTATTTGGTGTAGCGGTGTTAAATGGAATTGTTTTAATTGCTGAATTCAACCGATTAAAGGCTTCAGGAATATTAGACCTTACTGAAATAGTAAAGAAAGGGACATCGGTGCGTTTACGTCCTGTAATTATGACTGCAGCTGTAGCGTCGTTAGGTTTCTTACCCATGGCATTATCATCTTCGGCAGGAGCAGAGGTACAAAAACCTTTGGCTACCGTGGTAATTGGAGGATTGGTGTCTGCAACTTTACTAACCTTACTTATTTTACCTGTGTTGTATATGCTTTTTGAAAAGAAAGTCAATCTAAAAATGAAAAAAGGTATGGGAACTATTATGGTATTTGCTGCCAGTATTTTCAGTACCCAAGCTCAAGAAGTTCCTCAAAAGTTGACCGAACAGCAAGTTATTGAGCTAGCTTTACAAAAGTCGGTGTTGATGAAAAAATCAGCGCTAGCAATCGAAAAATCGAAAGTAGGAATTAGTAAAGCGATTGATTTGAAGCCTACAACAGTTCAATATCAAGATGTTGGTGTAGCCAATGGCATAGCTGAAAAAGAATGGTCTGTTAATCAGAGTTTCGGTTCTATTTTAACGCATATTCAAAAAAAGAAGTTGGCTAAAGAGAAAAATACTTTAGCAAGCATAAATAACAACATAACAAAGAAAGAAACAGTAAGAAGAGCCAGAAGATTATATCAGCAATGGAACTATTTATACGGTTTATTATCTTTAATGGAAGAACAACAGGTAAGTACAAATCAAATAAAATCAATAGCAAAAACGTTGCATGCTGCTGGAGAAATAGGAGGATTAGAAAACGATTTAACCTCTTTACAGTCGTTAGGGGTACAATCGCAAAAGAATAAAATATATAAGGATTTTATTCAGGTAGAAAATGAACTAAAGCAATTATTACAAATAGATTATTTGATACAACCGCTTGAAAAATTACCTCAAAAAAAGGACTTTTTAATTCAAAAAAATTCGTTATCAAAAGACTTTATCAAAAGTTTAGAGCAAGAAAATAAGGTAGCTGCTAAAGGTGTATCTGTGGCAAAATCAACATATTTTCCTGCATTAACAGCTGGTGTAATTAATAGAAAAACAGGAAGCGAGAACAGCTATACAGGTTTTAATGTAGGAGTGAATATTCCACTTTCTTTTTGGTCTAATAATGCAAAAATTAAAGAACAAAAGATTATACAAGAAGAAATAGCGTATGAAAACAACAATAAGGCTATGGTTATTCAAAATAATTTTAAAAGCCTGCAAGAGCAGCTTATTTATTTAAATAAAGAGTTGGTAAGTATTCACACAACAGTTACACAAGCAGAAAGGTTTATAAAAAAACTACAGCTAGCTTATAAGGTTGGTGAAATTGATGCCTATCAATACAATCAGAGTTTTACCGCTTATTTTCAAGTAATGCAAAATTACCTATCACTGGTTAACAACTTTAACCAAACTGTAATAGCCTACGAATTTTACACAAAAAAATAAAAATATAGACATGAAAAAATTAGTAATATTATTAGTAACAATTATTATTGTTGTTAGTTGTAACTCAAAAAAAGAAGATCACTCAGATCACGACCATGCTTCCGAAGAAAAAACAACTCAAAATGTAAAGAACGATGAAGAACATGATGAAAATGGAATTCATTTAACCCAACAACAACTAGTTACAGCAAAAATAGAAACTTCTTTAATTGAAAAAAGAAAGATTAGAGAAAAAGTATCTGTGACTGGTACAATAGAGGTGCCTCCACAAAGTAAAGCTACTGTATATGCTCCTTTAGAAGCTTTTGTTTATAAAACAGATTTATTACCTGGAGATAAAGTAAAAAAAGGACAAACAGTTGCAGTGTTGCAACACCCTAATTTTATCGAATTACAATATGCGTATCTTGAAGCAATAAACAAGCTAAAAGTGGCTAAAGCAGATTATGAAAGAAAGAAAATGTTGTTAGAGAACGATATTACCTCAAAAAAATCATTTCAAATTGCTGAAGGAGGGTATCGATCTTCTAAAAGTTTAGTCAGTAGTTATGCTGCACAGTTAAAAATGGCAGGATTGTCACCTAATACAGTAGCAACAAAAGGCATTCAGCAATATGTGTATGTAAAGGCTCCGATTTCTGGTTACGTTGTAGAGAATAACTTGAACAAAGGAATGTTTTTAGCTGCTAATTCAGAAATGATGGAAATAATAGACAACGATCATATGCACGCAGAATTAAATGTTTTTGGAACAGACATAACAAAAATAAAGAAAGGAGATGAGTTTGAGTTTCAGCCTTCAGGAATAGATGTTACTTATGAAGGCTATATAAAATTAATAAGTCAAAAAGTAGATGACCAAACGAAAACGGTAAATGTTCATGGACATTTTGAAGATGAACAAAACCGATTAAAAGCAGGTATGTTTATCAATGCTCAAGTTTTATTAGGAGGAGATGAAGCATTTGCAGTACCTGAAGAAGCGGTGATAGAAAATGAAGGAGAGCATTTTGTTTTTGTTAAAAAGTCAGCAGATGAATTTATACCTGTTGAGGTAACTGTTGGAGACTCGGATAATGGATTTGTAGTAATAAAAACAATTCAAGAAGATAATTACAAGGTAACTATCGTAACTAAAGGAGCACATTTCTTAAAAGGAAAGCTATTACAAATGGCAGGCGGAATGGAAGGTCATGCACATTAATAATAACATGGGGTTATAAGAGCTATAATCCCATGTTTTGTATTAAATTAATTGCATCTTTCTAAAAGAAATAAAGTCTATTAATAAAACAAATTATAATGTCAAATCATACACATTCAGAAAAAGAAGCTCATGCACACAAACATGGAGGTATTTTTGGAGAAAAAACTGAACTTTATTTTTCAATTTTAAGCGGACTGTTTTTTTTCATAGGAATATTGCTTGAAAAATTAACCAATCTATCAAACACGTATCTACTTATAAGTTTTATAACAGCTTTTTTCTTTGGAGGGTACTTTACTACGATTGAAGCGATTGAGAAAATAAAAAAAGGAGAGTTTGAAATCGATTTTTTAATGTTAGTTGCCGCTATTGGAGCAGCTTATATAAACAAGTGGGAAGAAGGAGCTTTACTATTGTTTTTATTTAGTTTAGGGCATGCTTTAGAGCATTATGCAATGAATAAGGCAAAAAAATCAATAGAATCCTTGGGGGACTTATCTCCTAAAAAAGCACTAGTAAAACGGAATAATACCACAGTAGAAGTTGCGGTTGAAGAATTAAAAATTAATGATGTTATTGTTGTTAAACCTAACACCAAAATAGCAGCCGATGGTGTTGTAATTAAAGGTAAATCAAGCATAAACCAAGCATCTATAACAGGAGAGAGTATGCCTGTTGATAAAGAAGCATATTCGAGTTTAGAAGCGTTACCAAAACATTTTAATGAAATTGAAGAGAAAAACGTTGTTTACACAGGAACAATAAATGGTGATAATGCTATTGAGGTAAAAGTGTTAAAGCTAAGTAAAGATTCAACCATAGCACGACTAATTAAAATGGTAAACGAGGTAGAAACAAAGAAATCTCCCACACAACTACTTACTAAAAAGTTTGAAAAATGGTTTGTTCCTTTTGTAATCATTTTAGTTTTTGTCTTATGTTTTGCTTATTTGGTACTAGACGAGACTGTAAATGAAAGTTTATACAGAGCGATTACTGTATTAGTAGCAGCAAGTCCATGTGCATTAGCAATATCAACCCCTAGCGCAGTGTTAAGTGGTATTGCGAGAGCAGCTAACAAAGGAGTATTAATAAAAGGAGGACGTACTTTAGAAGATTTAGGAAGCTTAACTACAATAGCTTTTGATAAAACAGGGACACTTACCGAAGGAAAACCAAGATTAACAAATGCAATCGCCTTAAATAATTTTGAAGAAAAAGAGTTCTTAAAGCTAGTAGTAGAAGTGGAGAGTTTGAGCAATCATCCATTAGCAAAGGCAATTTATAAAGACATTAAAGAACAATATGCTATTCAACCTTCTAATGAAGCTTCCAATATCAGTGCTGTTCAGGGTAGAGGAGTTTCAGCAGATTATAAAAAGGTAAAAGTTTTTATAGGAAATGAAAAATTATTAGAAGAAAATCAAATAATTATTTCTCAAGAAGTAAAACAACAGGTGAAAAATTTGTTAGCTAAAGGCCATACTACTATGTTAGTAGCTTTTGATGATACACTAATTGGTTTGCTAAGTGTGATGGACGTTCCTAGAAAAACAGCAAAAGAGACGTTAACAAAATTAAAAAGCATAGGAATAAAAAAGATGATAATGCTTACTGGTGATCATCAAAATGTAGGAGATTCTATAGCTAAACAAATAGGTTTAACAGAAGCAAAAGGAAATTTACTACCCGAAGATAAAGTTGCAGCTATTCAACAATTAAAAAAAACTGAAACAAGAATAGCTATGGTAGGTGATGGGGTAAATGATGCGCCAGCAATGGCAAATAGCACAGTAGGCATAGCTATGGGAGCAGCAGGGAGTGATGTTGCATTAGAAACAGCAGATGTTGCATTACTTTCTGACAAAATTGAAAATTTACCATTTGTAATAGGGTTGAGTAGAAAATCAAAAAGTATTATTAAACAAAATTTATGGATAAGTTTAGGGGTAGTAGCTATTTTAATTCCAGCAACATTATTTGGATTTGCGTCTATAGGACCAGCAGTTTTAATGCATGAAGGTTCAACACTTATTGTAGTTTTAAATGCTCTTAGATTATTAAAGTACAATGAAAATTAATTCAGTATTTTTGAGAGTATAAAATATATAAGAGATGGCAAGAAATCAAGTAGAGTTAAAGTTTCCAAAGTTTGGATTGTTAATTCCAGTAGTAATAGTTTTAATAATTTTTGTAGCAAAATCAACAGAAACAATTAAATCAGGACAAGCAGGAGTGCTGTATAAAACTTTTGATGGAGGGGTTGTAACTGATGAACCACCTTTAGGAGAAGGTTTTCATATAGTTGCACCTTGGAACAAGGTGCATGTTTATGAAGTAAGACAACAAGAGCTTTTTGAAAAAATGAAAGTATTATCTTCAAATGGTTTAGAAATTCAAATAGATGGATCTGCATGGTATCAACCAGTTTATAACGATTTAGGTAAATTACACCAAGTATTAGGAGAAAATTATTTACAACGTGTAATTCAGCCTGCAATTCGTTCAGCGGCACGTAGTGTTGTAGGTCGTTATACGCCTGAGCAATTATATTCAAGCAAGAGAGATGCGATACAAGATGAAATTTTTATTGAAACTAAAAAGATTTTAGAGTCTCAATACATTCAGTTGAATGAAATTCTTGTTAGAGATGTAACGCTACCATCGACTATTAAAGAAGCAATTGAGCGTAAGTTAAAGCAAGAGCAAGAATCTTTAGAATATGAATTTAGGCTGGTAACAGCTCAAAAAGAAGCAGAGAAACAAATAATTGAAGCAAAAGGTAAAGCAGATGCAAACAAAATTTTAAGTGCATCGTTAACTGACAAGATTTTACAAGATAAAGGTATTGAAGCTACAAATAGATTAGCGAACTCTACTAACAGTAAAGTAGTTATTATTGGTTCAGGTAAAAGCGGAATGCCAATTATTTTAGGAAATCAATAAAATGATTTGTTGTTGTTGTGATAAGGTATTACTACAGAAAATATAAATAACAGAAAGTTAAGTTGTTTAACTTGTTGTAAATTAATTATTAAACTTTCTTAAATATCTGTTAAATACATGAAAGGTATGTAACAACTCTGTGTTATCAACGTCATATAAGTGTACAAAAATTAATATAATACTTAAAAATAATAACATGACAACAACAGATAATTTTAAAGAGGAGAAAAAAGCTAATCAAGTAGTAAGTGTTTATTCTAAAAGATATTCCTGGAACAGTAAAAGAAAATACGGCTATAAATATGTTACTTCTGTATTTTAGTTTTTAAAGAATTGTTTTAAGATAGTTTAATCATTAAGAAACCAAAAAAGCGGTGAAGTTAACTTCACTGCTTTTTTGGTTTTTATATAATAAATTTTTTTATTAATTAATCTCTTCTACGTTTTCTGCCAAAACCTGCTGCAGGTTTATTATCGCTTCTTCTAGAAGAGCTATTTTCACTACGTCTTCTGCCAAAGCTTTTTTTACCATCAGTTGGTTTATCGCTTCTACGCTTTTTACCATTAAATCCTCCGCCGTTTCTACGTGGTTTTCTTCCACCGCCGCCGCTACGGTCGCTTTTAGTAATTTCAATATTTACTGATCGACCATTAAAATCTGCGTCATTAGAAGCAAAAGCATCTAACGTTTCTTTTTCGAAGTTTTTGTCAATTTCAAAGAAAGAAAATGTATCTAAAATATCAATAGCACCAATTTCAATCTTGTCGCCAATATTTTGATCATTGATTAAACCTATTAGCTTAGCAGGGTTTAAACGATCTTTTCTTCCTAAGTTGATGAAGAAACGTGTCATATTCTCGCTAGAAGAACGACCTCTAGAGCTATCTTTTGAAGATAAATTGTTTAAATCAGGAGCGTTTTCGTAATATGATAAGAAAGTGTTGAACTCTAATGATACAAACTTTTGAATTAACTCTTCACGAGTTAAGTCTTCTAATTTTTCATAAATACCAGGTAAAAAACCTTCAATTTGATCAGTATTTACTTCGGTATTATGCACTTTATCAATTAAGTGAAATAATTGATTTTGACAAATTTCTTTACCAGAAGGAACAGGGGTGTGAACAAATTGTTTTTTTATAATCCGTTCAATAGGACGTAACCTACCTTGTTCTTTCTTACTTACTAAAGCAATAGAAATTCCTTTATTACCAGCTCTACCAGTTCTTCCGCTACGGTGATTGTAGTTTTCTATTTGATCTGGTAATTTATGGTTGATAACATGTGTTAGGTTATTAACATCTAATCCACGAGCAGCAACATCAGTAGCTACTAATATTTGAATCGTCTTTTTACGAAACTTATCCATTACTGAATCACGTTGAGCTTGTGATAAATCTCCGTGTAAAGCATCAGCATTGTAACCATCCCTTATTAGGTTGTTGGCTACTTCTTGAGTTTCTCTTCTAGTTCTACAAAATACAATTCCGTAGATATTTGGGTTTAAATCTGCTACTCTTTTTAGAGCAGGGTAACGTGTTCTTTCTGTTACTAAATAATACTCATGACTTACGTTGTCAGATCCTTGATTCTTTTGACCTGAAGTAACCTCTATAGGGTTTGTCATATAGTTTTTAGCAATATTTTCTACTTCTCTAGGAAAAGTAGCAGAAAATAATAACGTTTGTTTAGTGTTTGGCGTAGCTTCTAAAACTTGATCTAACTCATCTTTAAAGCCCATGTTAAGCATTTCGTCTGCTTCATCAAGTACTAACCATTTTACATTACCGAGCTTTAAAGCTCTTCTTTTAATTAAGTCTACGGTTCTACCAGGAGTACCTACAACTATTTGAACACCTTTCTTAAGTTTTCTTATTTGTTCTTCAATATTAGCTCCACCATAAACAGTGGCTACCTTTAAGTTAGGTAAGTATTTTGAAAAATCTTCAATGTTTTTTCCTATTTGAACAGCTAGTTCACGGGTAGGAGATAAGATGATTGCTTGCGTGTGTGTGCTTGTTTGATCAGCAAGCTCAATAATAGGCAAACTAAAGGCTGCAGTTTTACCTGTACCTGTTTGTGCAAATGCTTTTAAATCATCCGTAGAAGAAATTATTTGAGGAATTGCTTTTTCTTGAATTACTGTTGGCTTTTCATAACCTAAATCGGTTAACGCCTTGTTGATAGGTTCTTGCAAACCTAAATCTAAAAATGTTGACATACTGTGTTTTTAGAGAACCCACAGATGCCCCTCCGCGAATTCTATAATTAATTATTAATTAAATCGTCTAATACGATTTTTTTTGGACGGTGCAAAAGTACACTAAATAAAATGAATTGAGGCTAACTATTTGGTTTTTTGTAAATTACTGATTTCTAGGTTTATGTCTTTTGCAGATAAACTAGTATAACCGTTTTGAATAATTCCGTTTTTATCAACTAAAATCATACGAGGAAATTTACTAGAGGTAAAGTCACATACTGTACTTTCATTAGGTATGGTGTATTGATATTTTACATCTACATTTTTAGTAAACCTTTTTGAAGAATCACATAGGTTAACCAAAACAAAGTTGACATCAGGATTTTTCTTTACTAAATAGTTAAAACGAGAAGATACCCAGTCGTCTGAGGCATATTTATAATTTTTTAAAAGTACAACTGTGTTTTTGTTTTTAGAAATACGATTAAAGTCCTTTAGCTCACCATCGGCAGCTATTAGTTTAAAAGAAGGTAACTTTTCTCCTTTATTTAATATTTTTAAATCATTAATTAAACGTTGAACATTTTTTTTATGCTCATTATTGGTGTTTAATTTGAAGAAAGTAAAAAAAGCTTCACTCTTCATTTCGCTATTCGGTTCTTCATAGAAGTTTCGAATAACTGCATTATATAGCATTTTATTCTTAACAGCTTCAAGAGTTACATTTTCATTAATTGCGTGTAATAAACTTTGTGTAAACTTTTCTGATTTTACTCCGTGGTTTTTTAGGTAAGCATCATTATTAATTTTTTCTATTATAAACCTATAATATGGTCCATAAAACATCAAAGAGTCTTTATTTGTTGAAGCCTTTTCACGATAATTATAATAAGAACTACTAAAGTGTTGAACCCCCTTATTTAAGTTCTCAATGGCATACTGTTCTAACCTAGTGTATAACGGGAAATTTAAAGATATATCAAAAATATCCACAAAACCTGAAGCATCATTACTACGAGTTTTATAGTTTTTAAGAATAGTACTTTTAATAGACCTCATTGAGTCTATCTTTGATAAAAACTCATTTTTTGGTAACGAAAGATATTTATATGTGTCTTTATTGTCTTGCTCATATTGTAAAAAAGACTCAATTAATAAGTTATTTCTTTCCGCATTAACACCACTAAAAACTAACGATTCATCAAAATCCCAAGTATTTAGCCTAATTAATAAACTATCAGAAGGTTGCAAGTATACATATTGAAGCTCATTACCATGATGAAAAATGTATAAGCCTTCTTTAAAGTTCTCATAGCTTTCTAAAAATGTATTATTCTTACTAAGAGGAATAGTGTCATTAAAATCGTAATTGTTAGACAATATAACGAAGTCACATTTAGGATTGATAATTTTACCCCCAAAATAGGTAGGCTTATTTTTACTGGATTCGTTGCATCCAATAAATACAATTAATATGAGAGGTATAAAATACTTAATCATGATTCAAATTACCCTAAATACTAGAGTTCAAAAATAGATAACTCTTTATTATTAGGCTGTTAATTCGTTGTTAAAAAGAATTAAAACAAGCCAAAAGTAAGATGTTAAAAACTTCCATGCAAATTCTTTTATAGTCTTTAGTTTTTATACTTTTGCACGGAATTAAAAAATATATACATGTTATCAGTTTCTAATTTATCAGTTCAGTTTGGAAAACGTGTTTTGTTTGATGAAGTAAATACGAAGTTTACGCAAGGAAATTGCTACGGGATTATCGGAGCTAATGGAGCTGGGAAATCTACATTTTTAAAGATTTTATCAGGAAAACAAGAACCTACTTCAGGCCAAGTTCATTTAGAACCAGGAAAAAGAATGTCTGTATTAACACAAGATCACTATGCTTTTGATGAGTATACTTCTTTAGAAGCTGTGTTAATGGGGAATAAAGAACTGCACAAAATAAAATCGGAAATAGATGCATTGTATGCTAATTATTCTGACGAAAATGCAGAAAAAATAGGAGAGCTACAAGTTCGTTTTGAAGAAATGGATGGTTGGAATGCTGATGCTTCTGCTGCAAGTTTATTATCTAACTTAGGAATTAAAGAAGAAGATCATTATACGCTATTAGCAGATTTAGATTCAAAGAAAAAAGTACGTGTGTTATTAGCACAGGCTTTGTTTGGTAACCCTGATGTGTTAATTATGGATGAGCCAACTAACGACTTGGACTTTGAAACAATTGCTTGGTTAGAAAACTTCTTAGCAAACTACGATAATACAGTAATAGTAGTATCTCACGACCGTCACTTTTTAGATGCTGTTTGTACACATATTTCAGATATTGATTTTGGAAAAATTAATAATTATTCAGGAAACTATACATTTTGGTATGAATCTTCTCAGTTAGCTGCTAAACAAAGAGCACAGCAAAACAAAAAAGCAGAAGATAAAAAGAAAGAATTAGAAGAATTTATCCGTCGTTTTTCTGCAAACGTTGCAAAATCAAAGCAAGCAACGTCTCGTAAAAAAATGATAGAAAAGTTAAATGTAGATGAAATTAAGCCATCTTCACGTCGTTATCCTGCAATCATTTTTGATAGAGATAGAGAAGCTGGAGATCAAATTTTAAATATTGAGGAGCTTTCTAAAACAGATGTAGAAGGAGAATTATTATTTTCAAAAGTTGATATTAACTTAAATAGAGGAGATAAAGTAGCCATTATTTCTAAAAACTCAAAAGCCACCACAGCTTTTTATCAAGTAATTTCAGGAAATGAAGAGCCAGATGCAGGAAAATATAGTTGGGGGGTAACAACAACACAATCGTACTTACCTGCTGATAATTCATCGTTTTTCCAAAACGGAGAATTAAATTTAGTAGACTGGTTGCGTCAATATGCACAAACAGAAGAGGAGAGAGAAGAAGTTTTCTTAAGAGGGTTCTTAGGAAAGATGATTTTTTCTGGTGAAGAAGCTTTAAAGAAAAGTAACGTATTATCAGGAGGAGAGAAGGTACGTTGTATGTTATCTCGTATGATGATGACTAGAGCTAATATTTTAATGCTAGATGAGCCAACAAACCACTTAGATTTAGAATCTATTCAAGCATTGAACAACTCATTAATTAACTTTAAAGGAACTGTGTTGTTTACTACACATGACCACGAGTTTGCACAAACGGTTGCTAATAGAGTTATAGAAATTACCCCTAAAGGTATTATTGATAAATACTCAACATTTGATGAGTATTTAGATGATCCTAAAGTAAAAGAATTAAGAGAGAAGATGTACTCTTAAAATTATAAGATATAAATAAAAAGGGAGCTAATTAGCTCCCTTTTTATTTATAGAATGTCTCGTCCTAAAATAAGTTGACACAATTTAGACTTATTTTATGAAAAACAATGTATCCAAGAAGAAACGCACAC